>NZ_QEQK01000009.1 GCF_003151135.1 Abyssibacter profundi | reverse complement strand
GCTCGGCGATTCAAGTGCCGGATCATCAGACGATCCATCAGCGACCAGCCGAAATCGAAGGTCGAGAATTTCCAGGCCACTGGGAAGGCGACCTGATCATCGGCCAGCTGAATCAGTCCTGTATTGGCACGCTGGTTGAGCGTAAGACTGGCTTTCTGGTGCTATGCAAGATGGAGAACAAGAGCGCTGTAGCCGTCCAAGAGGGCTTTGAACGGCAGCTCAAGAGAGTCGGCCGCTTCCTCCGGCTGTCGATGACCTACGACCGGGGTTCCGAGATGGCGGAGCATCCGCTGATGAGCAAGCACCTGAAGATGGCCATCTACTTTGCAGATCCCCACGCCCCTTGGCAGCGAGGCAGCAACGAGAACATCAACGGCCTGCTGCGGCAGGACTTCCCATAGATCGCCGAATCCAAGCCCAACCCCGTACACACAAAAAAGGCCGCATCCGAAGATGCGGCCCGAGCGACCTGCCCACGCGCGGGGGGAGGGGGGGAACGTAGGGTGGTCGCGTACTGGGATCAGCTTGCGCTGATCTTCAGTTCAGTTTGGAAGCGATCTCATCCAGTTTCTGGTTGATCGTTTCCTTGGTTTCGCCGTACTTTTCCTTGATGCGGCCAACCAGTTCCTCGCGGTCACCTTTGGCGCTTTCAAGTTCGTCATCGGTCAGATCGCCATAGGTTTGGCGCAGCTGGCCTTTCATCTGGTCCCACTTACCTTCCCATTGGTGCTGATTCATTCCTGACTCCTTGTCGAAACCTCAATCTTGCAAACCGGGCTGAGTCGCGGTGTAGGCCGTTGCTCAGCTGGTGGGGTCACGATAAGAGTGCTGCGGCGGGGCGTCTACTGTCTCAAAACAGCGACGGCGTTCCGATTGAAGTCGCTCGATAAAAAAGCTAAATATCTGTATTAAAAAGACAATTCCGTTTGTCTCTGATTGGAGAATTCGGAGACATCCTGGTTCGTTCATTCGTGAACACAGGTTCAGGTGGCGAGCCGAACCGGGGTCGCGACGCGGCTGTGCGGCCGGTTTGTCGAGTGTCGGGTTTTGACAAAACGGCGTTGGAAAAAAATTTTGCCTTGGGCAAATTTTCCTGCCAGATGAGGCGAATACGCGTCGGTGGCGGCTAAATCTGGCGTGAACCCACCCAGTGGCGTGCGAACTGGTGTGCTGTCCGGCCAGAGCGGGAGCCGCGCCCCAATGCCCATTGCAGGGCGGCGGTGCGGGCCTCGTCCGTGAGTTCTTCACTGCCGAGCCGCCGCAGATGGGCGCGGACGATATCCAGGTAGCCAGCCTGGTTGAAGGGATAGAACGACAACCACAGCCCGAATCGGTCGGATAGCGAAATTTTTTCTTCCACCGCCTCGCCCGGGTGAATCTCGCCGTCCAGGTTGTGAGCATCCAGATTGTCGGACTTGGGTTCCGGCAGCAGGTGTCGTCGATTGGAGGTGGCGTAGAGCAGCACGTTGTCCGGCGGTGCTTCCACGCTGCCGTCCAGTGCGGCCTTGAGGGCGGTCAGCGTGTCGTCTGTTGCGCCCAGCGAAAAGTCGTCGACGTAGAGAACGAATCGAAAGGGCGCATCCCGCAGCGGCGCGACGATCTCCGGCAGCTCGACCAAATCTGTGGGTGCGACTTCGACCAGCCGCAAGCCGTCGTCGGCAAACTGTGTCAGCAGGGCCTTGACCAGCGACGACTTGCCCGTGCCGCGTGCACCGGTGAGCAGGGCGTGGTTGGCGGGTGCGCCGGCGACGAACTGCGCGGTGTTCGTGACCAGACGGGCTTTTTGGGTCTCTATGCCCAGCAGATCGTGCAGCCTGACCTGTTGCACGGCCTGAATGGCCTGCAACCCGCCCCGGCGCCAGCGCAGGGCGGGTTGGTTGAAATCCACCGCGTCGGTCATGCCCGCCGGACTAGCCGATCTTGCGTCGGGTGGCCTTGACGTCCACACCGACTTCTTTGCCATGACGGCGCTTGTAGTCGGCCGCGTAGTCCTGGTAGTTGCCCTCGATGAATTCCACCGAGTCATCCTCGAACGCCAGGATATGCGTGGAAATGCGATCCAGGAACCAGCGATCATGGCTGATCACCATGACGCAGCCGGGGAAGGCCAGCAGGGCGTCTTCCAATGCGCGCAGGGTTTCCACGTCGAGATCGTTGGTGGGTTCGTCCAAGAGCAGGACGTTGCCCCCGCTGGCCAGCAGTTTGGCCAGGTGCACGCGGTTACGCTCACCGCCGGACAGCTTGCCGACACGCTTCTGCTGGTCGGTGCCCTTGAAGTTGAAGCGACCCACGTAGGCGCGCGACGGCACCTCGTAGTTGCCCACTTTCATGATGTCCTGGCCGCCGGAGATCTCTTCCCAGATGGTCTTGTCGTCATCGAGGTGGTCGCGGGCCTGGTCGACATAGGCCGCCTCGACCGTATCGCCGACGCGGATCGTGCCGCCGTCGGGCTGTTCCTGACCGGTCAGCAGCTTGAAGAACGTGGACTTACCGGCCCCGTTGGGGCCGATGATGCCGACGATGGCCCCGCGCGGGACCTTCATGCTCAGGTTGTCATAGAGCTGACGACCGCCAAAGGACTTGGACACACCCTCAAGCTCATAGACCAGCTCGCCCAGGCGCGGGCCCGGCGGAATGTAGATCTCGTTGGTTTCTGAGCGCTTTTGTGTGGTCGGATTCTGCAGGTCTTCAAAGGCCTTCAGGCGTGCCTTGGACTTGGTCTGCCGGCCCTTGGCGTTGGACCGCACCCATTCCAGTTCCTGCTGCATGGCCTTGGTGCGTGCTGCCTCGCTCTTGGCTTCCTGCTCCAGGCGCTTCTCCTTCTGCTCCAGCCAGGAGGAGTAGTTGCCCTCGTAGGGGATGCCGTGGCCGCGGTCCAGCTCCAGAATCCAGCCCGCGACATTGTCGAGGAAGTAGCGATCATGCGTGACCGCCACCACCGTGCCGGGGAACTCGTCGAGGAAGCGTTCCAGCCAGGCGACCGACTGGGCGTCCAGGTGGTTGGTGGGTTCGTCGAGCAGAATCATGTCCGGCGCGGACAGCAGCAGGCGACACAGCGCGACACGACGACGCTCACCGCCCGATAGCTTGGTCACGTCGGCATCCCAGGCAGGCAGGTTGAGCGCGGCAGCGGCCTTGTCCAGCTTTTGATCCAGGTTGTGCGCGTCACCGGCCTGCAGAATCGCTTCGAGCTTGGCCTGCTCGGCGGCCAGCGCATCGAAATCGGCATCGGGCTCGGCGTAGGCCGCGTAGACCTCGTTGAGCCGATCCTGCGCGTTCTTGATCTCGCCGAGGCCGTCTTCGACGTTGCCGCGCACGTCCTTGGCGGGGTCCAGCTCGGGTTCCTGCGGCAGGTAGCCGATGTTGATACCGGGCTGCGGCCGCGCCTCACCCTGAATGTCGGTGTCGATACCCGCCATGATGCGCAGCAGCGTGGACTTACCGGCGCCGTTGTAGCCCAGGACACCAATTTTGGCGCCGGGGAAGAACGACAGCGAAATGTCTCGCAGAATCTGCTTGTCCGGCGGCACGAGCTTGCCGACGCGGTTCATGGTGTAGACGTACTGGGCCATGGGCATTGAATCAGTGGCGGGAAGGGCGGCGATTATCGCTGATCGCGCCGGTGGGACGCGAGCCGGCCGCTGTCGGGTGGCCTGTGGAGCGGCCCGACGGACGGGTTCAAAGCATCCAGGCTTCGACCCGGTTCCGCCCTTGTCGCTTGGCCTTGTACAAGGCCTTGTCTGCGCGCTCCAGCAGACTATCCAGCGTGGTGCTGTCGCGATTCATCGATGCCACACCCACGCTGGCCGCAATCTGCAGCTGTCCCACCGGGGTGTCGACTCGGGACTGGTAGAGCGCGACGCGCATGCGCTCGCACAGCTCCACCGCCGGCTGGGTATTGGCGCGCGGCAGCAGCAGCGCGAACTCTTCACCACCCAGTCGTCCAAGAATGTCGATGCGGCGAGCATTGCTGCGCATGATCTCGGCTACGTGCTGCAAGGCCAAGTCTCCGATCTGGTGACCATGGGTGTCATTGACCGCCTTGAAGTGGTCCACATCCAACAGCGCCACCGACAGGGGTTCGAAATAACGGCGTGACCGTTCGATCTCCAGGTTGGCCTGTTCGGTGAAATGCGCTCGGTTCGGCAGGCCGGTCAGTACATCGGTGGTGGCCTGGGCGTATAGGGCCGCTTCGCGCTCGCGGTCTGCGGTCACATCCCGAATCACCTCCACAAAACCGCTGTGCCGGCCACGCGGGTCACGGATGATATCCAGCGTCGCCAACGCCCGGAACGCTTCACTCGATCCGCGCCGGCGCAGATGCTCGTCGCTGTAGTGGCCGTGATATTTCGCATACCCGAGTATTTGAGCGGGCAGGTCGGCCGCCCGGCCTGCGGGCTCAAATAGCGTGGAATACGGTTGCCGGATCACGCGGGCCCGGGGGAGGCCGGTCATGCGTTCGGCGCCCTGGTTCCAGGTGAGGATATTGCCGCGCGTGTCGATGAGGTAGATCCCGAAGCCGGTAATGCTCTCCACCATCGCCGCATAGGCCATCGGGGACTCGGCAAGCAAGTCAACGAATCGACGTGGGTCGACCTCGCGATAATCAGACTGTTCGGGCGACGTGGCCATGTTGCCTGCGGTGATGACTTCGGCAGCGGACGGCTGATGATCCCACACCTGGTGCCGGGATTTAACGTTGCGTGTACCGGCCAATCCGTAGTCTGTCCGTTCCGCGGGTTCGCCGCCGTGGCGCCTGTTTGCAATCACATCCCAAAACCCAGCCAACTCCCGCAGGATTCGATACGATGACGACTCACCACTGCGAGCAAGCGCATGGGGCTAGGCGCCGAACCTGAAGACAGCAACACTGCGGCCGAGCAGCTCGCGGGCTTGTTGCAGACGCAAGATCTGGTTCGCCGCATTGTCGCCCGCATGCTGCACGTCCAGGCCGATGACGTCGATTCAGCCATATCCGACGGGCTGGGGTCTCTGGGCGAGCACCTGAACGTCGATCGCGCCTACGTGTTCGTGCTCGAAGGCGAGACGATGCGCAACACCCACGAGTGGTGCGCCAGCGGTATTACCGCAGAGATCGACAATCTCCAAACCGTTCCGGTCGAAGCCTTTGCGTTCTGGATGGATCGACTGGGGGCGGGTGATGCCGTGACGGTCTCCGACGTGGCCGAGCTGCCGGATCACCGCCAGGCGGAGCGTGAGATTCTGCAGGCGCAGGCCATCCGGTCGCTGGTGGTCGTCCCGATGTTCTCGCTTGGCGTGCTGGTTGGGTTTGTGGGCTTCGACGCCGTGCGCGGTCTGCGTGAGTTCCACCCGGGCGAGATCAATCTGCTCAGAACTGTGGCCGATGGCATCACCGCCGTGCTGATCTCCAGCCAGGCTGAGGTCGAAGCGCGCCGGTCTCAGGAGCGACTGGCCGCGCTCACCCGCCATGCGTCCGATTTCGTGTTGTTGTTCGACGAAACGGGTGTGCCCGAATACATCAGCAGCTCGCTGCAGCGTTTCGAGCTGCAGCGACTGCAAGACAAGAGCAGTTGGCTGTCGCGCCTGCACCCCAATGACGTGCGCGCCGTGCGCGCGAGGATCGAGCGGCTGTTGGCGGGCCGGTCCGGTTCTGTCGTGCCATTGCCGGATTGCCGTCTGCTAACGGGCGAGCAGGAGTGGCGGTGGATTGCCGGCACGTTGAGCGATCTGCGTGAGGATGATGCCGTCGGGGCGCTGCTCCTGAACGCCTATGACATCACGTTGCGCAAGGACTTTGAGGCCCGGCTGGCCAACGATGCCCTACATGACCCGCTGACCGGTCTGGGTAACCGGGTGTTGCTGGCCGACCGGCTGGGTCATGCCTGTGACCGGATCCGGGTGTCCGGCGGGGCATTGGCGGTGCTGTTCATGGACATCGACGGGTTCAAGTTGGTCAATGACGGACTGGGCCATCGGGCTGGCGATGAGTTGCTGGCCCGTACGGCCGACCGCCTGCGTCAGTTTGCCGGGCCTTCCGATACGGTGGCGCGATTCGGCGGCGACGAGTTCGTGCTGCTCAGCGAATCGGTGATATCACGCGACGACGCGGATCGCCTGAGTCGCCGGCTGCTCGCCTGGATCAAGGAGCCGATGACGCTGGATGATCAACCCTTCCAGCTCACGGCCTCCATCGGCTGGACCTTTGTTGACAGCCACGATGCCACGCTGGACCCCGAACGCTTGCTGGCCGATGCCGACACCGCGATGTACCAGGCCAAGCGCGAGGGACGAAACCGCGTGACCCGTTTCGACGCCGAACACCGGGCGTATGCCATCCGGGCGACGAATGTGCAGCAACACTTGGCCCGTGCGCTGCAGACCGATGGGCTGGATGTGCATTACCAGCCGGTGGTGGATATGGACACGCGCCATATCCTGGGTGTCGAGGCGCTGGTGCGTTGGCCCGAGCCCAGCGTGGGTCCGGTTTCGCCGTCCGAGTTTGTCCCCATTGCGGAAGAGAGCGGGCTGATCGGAGAGATGACCGAGTACGTGCTGGCGCGCTGCCTGCGTGATCTGGCCACGCTGCCACCGCATATCTACATCGCGCTCAACATGTCGGGTTATTCGCTGCCGCGCCCCGAAACGGCCGACTGGCTGATCGAACAGATGCGCCGTGCCAGCGTGGCTCCGGAGCGCCTGTGCGTGGAGGTCACCGAGACGGCCGTCATGCGGCATCCTGCGGCGGCCGCCCAGACCCTGAGCATTCTGCGCAATTTCGGCGTGCGCACCGCGCTGGATGATTTCGGGACAGGCGCATCGTCCCTGGCCGTGCTGCGCGAGTTGCCGGTCGATCTGATCAAGATCGATCGCAGCTTTGTCCGTGGCGTGGCAACCGAGCCGCGCGATCTGAGCCTGATCAAGGCCGTGATCGGCCTGGCCGACGACTTCGACATGGATGTGCTGGCCGAGGGCGTTGAATTGGAGGCGCAGCGCAGCCTGCTGCTCGAACAGGGCTGCCGTAAGGGTCAGGGATTCTTGTTCAGTCCGGCGGTACCGGCCAGCACGATCGCCAAGCTAGCCCAGCGCTAAGCCTTAGCTGTGGTCCGTGTTGCCGCGTTCCTCGGCAAGGTCCCGGACGACATGAACCGACTGACCGGGGCGCAGCCGTTCAGCGCCGCGCACCGCAACGGTGTCGCCTTCTTGCAGATCGCCGGATACAGCAATCCACTGACCGTGCCCTGGGCCGAGCGTGACGCTGACATGTTCGGCCTTGCCATCAGCGGTGATGCGGACGACGCGATGGCCTTCCTGGCGCAGGACCAACGCATCGCGAGGAACGGCCAGCAAGCGATCCGTGGTGGTGAGCGGAACCCGGACACGCGTGAGTTGGCCCACCGCCAGGGGCAGCGGCCTGTCTGCGGGCAGGTCGATGCGCACCTCAAACGTCTGGGATGTGGCATCGCCCGCCGTGACCAGCGTTCGGACACGGCCCACCAGTTCTTCGCCGTTGACGAGTACGGTGAGGACATCGCCCACCTGGGTGCGGCCGAGAAACCGCAGCGGAACCGCCGCCCGCACCTCGAGATTCGCGGTGTTCATCAAATGGCTGAGCGCGGTGCCGCGGCTGACATCCTCACCGGGAAAATGGGCTTGTGATGTGATCACGCCCGCAAAGGGTGCGCGCACGGTCGTGCGTTGCAGCTGGTCGATCAGCTGGTCGATACGGGCCTGGGCCACGCGCTGGTCGCTTGCGGCCATGTCGCGCTGTGACCGGGCCTGCTCGATGTCGATCGCCGACACGTAGTCGCTATTGGACAGGCGCTCCAGTCGCTGGACCTCCTGCTCGAGGTAGCGATGATTGACGACGTCTCGCTCCAACAGGGCTTGCTGTTCGGCCAGTTCCAGGCGCAACGGGCCGTCGTCCAGGCGGGCCACCGGGTCACCTGCCTGAACCTGCGTGCCCGGCTCGGCCATCCAAGTCACGCGGCCCGTCACGCCTGCGGTGATCTGCATCTCCTGGCGACTGGCCACGATGCCGGAGACCGGCATGGCCTTGACCATGCGCTCGGAGCGCACGTGATCGACAACAATGGGCGTGGCGCGCGGGGTGGGCTGGGCGATGGCATCGCTACCGGCCAGCAGGGCCAGCAGGGCCAGCAGGGTCATTAGGGCTGGAATCAGTCGCATGTCAGGCTCCGGATTGCGCGGTGTCTGCGCCATGGGCTGCGCCTGCTTCGGGCGCGGAGGCCTTGCTGCGCCGAAAACGCAGGCGCAGCAGGCTGGGCAGCAGCAACAAAGTGAACAAGGCTGAGGCGAGCATGCCACCGACAATGATGGCCGCCAGCCCTCGGTAGATTTCCGCACCCGTACCGGGCATGAGCATGAGAGGCAGCATGCCGAAAATGCTGGTCAAGGTGCTCATGTAGATCGGACGGGCCCGCTGCCGAACCGCGCTGGCGACGGCGTCGCGACGATCCAGACCCTCGGCCTCGGCGCGCTGGGTGCGATCCACCAACAAGATGGCGTTATTGACGACCAGACCCAGCAGGATGATGAAGCCGCTCATCGTCAGCAAATCCATGGACTGAAAGGTGAACAGGTTCATGGCGGTGAGCGCGGTGACGCCGCCGGCAAACGCCAATGGCATCACCGACAACACAATGATCGCGCTCCACAGCGAGCGGTACATGGCGGCGAGGATGAGCAGCAGGATTAGCAGGGCGTAGAGCAGGTTGCGGCCCATGGACGCCAGGGCTTCTTCCAACCCATCGGCGCTGCCTCGATAACGCACCGAGCCTTCAGCCCCCAGCTGGGCGGTGATGGCCGGTTCGACCTGCGCCCGAATGGTCTCAATGGCCTCTTCCAACGTAACGGTTTCGGGCGGGAACACGCGCAGTGTCACCGTGCGCTGGCCATCGATCCGGCGCAGTTCGCTGGGTCCGACATGGCGTTCCAGCCAGGCCAGCTCGCCCAGCATTTGGATGCCGCCCTGCGGCGTGTACAAGGGCAGTTCGGCCAGCCCTTCCGGGGTGTCCCAGGTGTCGGCGCGGATGACCACATTGTGGCGATTGTTGCCGTCGAAATACTCGCCAACATAAAGCCCATCGGTGTAGGCGCGCACGGCCTGACCCACGTCGCCTCGCGTGAGGCCGGTCTGCGCAATCCGCGTGTCGTCCGGCACCACGCGCAACTCGGGTTCGGCCAGCGACAAGCTGGGGCGCGGCTGGACCGGCACATCAGGCATGGCCTCGCCGAATGCGGCCATACCAGCCCGGGCTGCAGCCAGTAGTTGGGTGAGATCGGCGCCGTGGATGTCCACATCGATCCGTCGATTGCCGCCACCAGAGAAGTTCAGCAGCGAGCCCATGGTGACAAAGCTGCTGATGTCGGGCAGATCGACGGTAATGTCGGTGCGCAGAACCTCCATGAGGGCATCGGCCTGTTTGGGGTCAGCCGGATAAATGGCCATGCCGCTCCAGCGCCCCCATGACGACAGGTTGTAATACGCCACCTGCGGTTGCTTCTCGCCGGTCATGTGAGGTGCAAGGCGCTGGACGACGGTCTTGCCCAGGTCTTCGCGCAGTGCCGCCTGCGAGGCGCCCGCCGGGACCGAAAAATTCACCCAGGCATTGTCGGAACGCGCCCGCGGCAGGTAGTCCGCCTTGGGGACCAGGCTCCATGCCAACGCGCCTGCGCCGACCGTGAGCCCGAGTATCCAGAGCAGACGCAGCGATGGCCGGTCGGTCAGCGCGAGTACGCCGCGCGTCACCCGGTCCCAGAGCCCGCCCATGCGGTCGGCGGTGGGTACGCGGCCCAGCCAGTGGGCGCTGGCTGTCGGTAAGACCGTGAGCGCAGCCACCAGCGAAACCACCACGGCAATGGATAGCGTCAGGGCCAGATCGGAGAACAATTGGCCCTCCGGCCCACTCATGAACAGGATGGGCAGGAAGATCGCGATGCTGGTGGCCGTGCTGGCAAACAGAGCCGGTGCAACTTCGGTGGCACCGCGCAGAACGGCCTCACCGACGGCCAGTCCGGATTGGCGCAGCCGGACGATATTCTCCTGCGCAATAATCGCGGCATCGACGACCAAGCCCACGGCAAAGGCCAATGCGGCCAGCGAGATGACGTTCAGGCTGCGGTTGAATAAATCCAGTGTCGCGAAGGCCGCGAACAGGCAGACGGGGATCGTCAGGCCCACCAGCAGGGTCGAACGCAAATCGCGCAGGAACGCAAACAGCACCAGCGTGGCGAGCAGGCCGCCCAGCAGCAGGTTGCCTTGCACCAGGCGGATCGCTCGCCGAATATGCACCGAGGCGTCGTAGGACAGCTCCAGCGCCAGGCCGGCCTCGGGCAGCGGGCCGGCGTTGAGTTCCTCGATGACCGCATTGATGTGATCCAGAATCTCCACCGTATTGGAGCCGGCTTCGCGTGCGACGGTGATGTAGTAGGCCGGGAACCCGTTGCGTAGCGTGAATCCGCCCTGTTCCACGCGTTGTAAGGACACCGTGGCCAGATCGCCCAGATAAATCGGCTGGGTCCCTCGGTAGGCCACGATGAGTTCATCCAGTCGGTCCATGGGGGCCTTGCCCATGAAGCGCACGGTGTACTGGCGACGCCCGACATCGGCGAACCCGCCCGACACATCGGCTGCCGTGCTGACCGCACGGGTGATATCGCTGAGCTGCACACCCAGTGCGGCGGCGCGCGGCGCATTCAGCACAATGCGGACTTCCTCCGGGCGATGGCTTTGCAGATTGACCTCTGCAACGCCGGGGATGCGCGCCAGCGCAGGTTCGACATAGCGATCAACAACCGGGTGGAAATCGCCAGGACTGCGCGGGTCGTCTGCGTCGACCGCCCGCACCAGCAACGAGGCCGCATTGCCGCTGGAGAAATTGCCGCCGGCCAGATTGACCCACGGTCCGTTGGCTTCGCGGGGCAGGGCGGGGACCTGCTGCAAACGGTTGATGACATCGAGATAGGCCCGCTGCATGTCGTGGTCCATCTCGAACGTGAGATTGATGTTGCCCCTGCTCTGATTGATGTTCGACTGGATCTGGGTCAGCCCGGGCAGATTGCGCAGTACGCGCTCCTGTTGCTCAATGATGACCGACTCCATATCGGCCGGCGCTGCACCACGCCAGAATGTCGAGACCGAGATCTGCGGCTGATCGATGGGCGGAAGCAGTTGGATGGGCAGCTTGAACAGCGCAGCCGTGCCCACACCCACCAGTAGCAGGACCACCACGACCAGGGCGGCCGGATTCGCCAGTGACAGGCGTGTCAGATTCATGTCCCCTCCCCGGGTGCTCGCGCGGTCGGCGCCAGTGCTACAAGGTCAGGCGCCGAGGCGTGAGTCAATGTGTGACGCCTGTTCAGGCGCTTGCTGATCACTGGATGCAACAGCTTGCAAAAGGGTCGCAGCCAGCGGTCAGAATCGCAGGGAGGCGGTGGCCAGAGTTTTCACGGGCGCTGAAAGATGCTATAAAGCGCGCCCTCTTTTTGGCCGGGCGGATGCCGCCGCCGGCAGTCACCGACGCGAATCGCCATGAAAGCAGACATCCATCCGAATTATCGTCCGGTCGTGTTCAAAGACACGTCCAGTGACTTCGCCTTCCTGTGCCGCTCGACGGCCTCTTCTAAGGAAACCATTACCTGGGAAGACGGTAACGAGTACCCGCTGATCAAGCTGGACGTGTCCAGCAAGTCGCACCCGTTCTTCACGGGCAAGCAGTCCATGGCGGACACCACCGGAAAGATCGACAAATTCCGTCAGCGCTACGGCATCAGCAAGTAAGCAGCCGACGCGCTCGATACAAAAACGGCCCGCTTCGGCGGGCCGTTTTTTTGTTTGCGTAGCCGGGTTAGTGGCGGCGCCGTCGCGCCGCCAGGCCTAGCAGTGGTAGCAGTGCGAACCAGGGGAGGGCGCCGCTGCCGCCGCCCGAGCTGCCGCCATCACCGCCGGAACCGCCCCCGCTGCCGCCGCCGGAGCCTCCGCCCGACCCGCCACCAGAGCCGCCGCCACCAGACAGGCCACCGCATAGCGCCGTGTTGGCCGTGATGGTGTTCCCTGCGTCGTCCATTCCGTCAAGGGTCAGGTCGCCCGAGCCAGTGGGGTCCAGATGCGGCCGCAGGCTGTTGTTGGCCGAGCCATTGTCCCAGTTGTCGCTGAAGCGTCCGTACCAGTCGGGCTCGTCATTGCCGCAAGCCGCGCCGCCACCAGAGAGTTGGCCGACGATGCGGTGGTCTTCGTTCCAGAGTCCGGAACCCGATGAACCGCCCTCGGTGGTGCCAACGTCCCAGTCTTCGACTCGCCAGAACTGCGCGGTCGCGTCGGGCGTGTCGCTGCTGTACTGGGTTTGCGTCAACGTGGCGTATTCGAAGCTGATGCGCTTTTCGTCGCCGCTGGGGTGGTGGATGGCCGCGACGCCACAGGCGGCCGTCTCGGTGGCATCCCAGCCTGCGTAGGTCACGTCGAAGGCGGCCGAAGGCTGGTTATCCAGTTCCACCAGCGTGAAGTCCGAGTCTGCGCCTGTCGCCAGCAAGCTGGCCCCGGATTGCGATTGATTGAGGCTGCCATCAGGTGTGCCGCCGCAGGTCGAGGTCTCGTAGTTCCAGTAGATCGTCATGCTTTGGGCGGTGGCGCTGTCGCTCACGCAGTGGTTGGCCGTGAGAAACAACGGGCGTCGGTCGCGTGCCGTGTTGTTGACGAGCGTGCCGGTACAAAGTGCGGTCGACAGGCCAACATCGAAGGTGTAACGGGCGACCGCCTTGATTTCCTGTCGCCAGGCATCTCCTTCCGGGCAGACCACATCCACATTGCAGCTGCCGGATTTCTGCGTCCGGCGGCCGGTTGCGGGGTCCATGAAGCCGTAGTGCAGGGCGGCCAGATGAATGGTCGCCGGCGCACGCCCCATTGGCAGTGCGACCTCGAGTACCAAGGTATCGCCCCCGATCAAGGGACTGCGGAGCATGTCTCCGCGTTGGCGTAGCGCTTCGATACGCGTGCCCTGTGGGTCATAGGCGGTGATGCTGGCGCCGGCGAGTACCGGGCTGTTGCGCAAGCTCACGCCCACCGAAGCCGCCTGATCGGCCCGAACGACCGCACGCCAAACCCAGCGCCGGTCCGCCGCCTGTTCCCAGACCCCGGTGTCATCACTGCTCGCCGAGCTTTCGATGCCCTGCGCAATGATGAGCGGTGTGCGCGGCGCAGGGGCCGGCGGGGCGGATTGGGCGTTCACCAGCAGCGGGCTGATGCGCTGCGCGGCTAACAGCTGGTTGTCCGGATCCAGGCCATGCGGTGCCGCAATCGCGGCCATGGGCAGGCTTAACGCAAGACAAAGTGCGGCAAATCGCATGGATGTCCCTCAGGTTCGATCAATAGAGCTAGCCACTATAGCGCGCCGACATCTAAAGAATCGGTGATTCCAAATCCAGGGCGCGGGTACTGGGATCGGGCTCACGTTGGGATGGCGTTTGCTGTTCGGGCGGCGCCTCGCCGCTCGGAATTCCCGTCTCAACGCCGGTGATCCAATTCAGAATGTCGTAATACGTTCGGATGTTGCCGACGTAGTTCACGGCCTCGTGTCCGCGGGCATAGCCATAGCGTGTCTTGGAGTGCCACTTTGCCTGCGTCAGCAGCGGCAGTGCAGCCCGCACATCGACCCAGCGATCGGGGTCACCGCCCAGCTCTGCGGTGATCTCTCGCGCATCCAGCAAGTGCCCGCGGCCGAGGTTATAAGCGGCCAGCGCCATCCAGGTCCGATCCGGTTCGGTGATGCTGGGGGGCATCCGGTCAATCTGGTCCCGCAGGTAGCGTGCTCCGCCAAAAATGCTTTGCTTGGGGTCCCGCCGATTGGCGATTTTCAGGTACTTGGCCGTGTCCTTGGTCAGCATCATGATGCCGCGCACGCCGGTGGGGCTGCGGGCGTTGGCCTCCCAGTGGGATTCCTGATAACCCACCGCCGCAAGCAGGCGCCAGTCCAGGTCGTTGGCCTTGGCGGCCTCCTCAAAATAACTGCGGTAGCGGGGCAGCAGGCGGTCCACATCACGTGAGAATTCACGGCTGCCGACATAGTCCAGGCGGCCGAGCTGGCCGAAATAGCGATCGCGGATCCGGTCGAGTTCGGTCGAGGCTTTGAGGTCGACCACGAAGGCGACAACCGCGTTGTATAGCGAATGATCCGACGTTTGCGGAAACGCCCAGGCGACCGGGAGCGGAGCGTCCAGGTCAAAGGCCACCGTGAGGCGCGGATAGAAGCGTCGGCTGATCGAAATGACATCCGAGCTGGCGGCAGCAACGGGGTGTTCGTTCTCAGCCACCTGGTACAGCAGCGTGTCGTCGTCGGCGTCTTCAATCGCCGTCCACGACAAATCGGGATGGGATGACGCAATTCGCTCCACGACATCGCTAATGGCGGAATCGGCGGCTACGCGCAGCGGATCATCGAGCTCATCCAGCCCACGAGGCTTGCGCGAACCTCGGCGATAAACCACCTGAGGTTTGACCGTGCGGAGCGTCGGGCCGAAGCGGAAGCGGTCGCGGCGAGCCTGTGTGGCCATTGAGCCTGTCGCGGCCAGGTCCGCCTCGCCGCGTGCGACCGCGTCCAGGGCATCGCGCTCGAAGCTGTAGACCTGCAGGTCCAGCTCCAGGTCGAGACGCTCGGCCAGCAACACCAGCAAGTCATAATCAAAGCCGGCCGGTTCGCCCTGCGCGTCGGAGAAATAGGTCGTCGCGCGGTTGATCGTGGCCACACGCAGGTTGCCACGAACCTGCATGGCATCGAGTTCCGTGCCCGGCAGCGAGCAGGTCATCGCCGTACCCAAGGTGATAAGCAGCACCAGGGCGAGGCTGAGTAGCCGGGTCCAGCGATGTCCTCTCAAGTCGTTGTCGTCCACGCGTCTCCCCGCGCATGATCCCATCGCCGCGCCGGATCGTCATCTCCCCGTCACAAGGGCTCGCGTTTCTCGCCAGAGACGGTAGAATGCGCGCCCTGTCGCAAACGCCAAGCGTTGCGTGCAGCCATCAATGGGAGAGGTACCGAAGCGGTCATAACGGCACCGATTCGAAATCGGTTGGGGGCATTACGCCCCACGTGGGTTCGAATCCCACCCTCTCCGCCAAACAAAGAGCCCCGCGTCAGCGGGGTTTTTTGTTTGGCGGAGTCGGTGGTGTGGACGAACCCACCGGTTCGACGAATCGGCAGGACAGCCGATTCGGACGCCGCAGCGAAGCGGAGGCGCCGCGCAGCGGCGAGGGCCAGGATGGCCCGAGTCTATCCCTAACCCTCTCCACCGTAACGAGCCCCGCGTCAGCGGGGTTTTTTGTTTGGCGGAGTCGGTGGTGTGGACGAACCCACCGGTTCGACGAATCGGCAGGACAGCCGATTCGGACGCCGTAGCGAAGCGGAGGCGCCGCGCAGCGGCGAGGGCCTAGGACGGCCCGAGTCTATCCCTAACCCTCTCCCCTAAAAACGAGCCCCGCTGCTTTGTTTCACATGTATCAGCCTGATGACGCGCCGGGCTTGCGCTGATGTTTAAGCCAACCGTGCCTGTTGCGTGTGCGTCGTCTCGCGATTTGACGCCACCCTACAAGCAAGCCAAGCGGAATCAGCCCGTACCCCAACGCGCCGCCCGTCGAACTGCCTGCGAGGGTGGAGGGGCGTTCTTGACCGCCATCCAGTGAGTCAGTGGCCGGGCAGCCGATGAACCTCATATCTCCCTCAATCTCTGTATCAGCTCGCACTAGCGGGGCAATGGGATCGTCGGGTGCTCCAGTTCCGCCAGCGACGTAGTTTGGAACGCTCAGGGAGCATAAGGATTGAAAGTAGGGTGAGAGTCGATCACGTGTTTCCAATCCGGCAATTTTGAACGGCACATTGCCGCCTAGCAGCGGGTCGTCGCTTGCCTCCGCTTGTTCCTGGTCCCAGAACCCCATCGAGATGTTATGCACGTCGGCGGAATCATCAAAATACCGGGCCGTGAGTCGGGCATAGGCCTCACCGGCGATTGACTGACGATATGCCCGTTCTTCGCTTTCGGTTCGACCGTGCGTGGGTATGACTTGACCGCGCTCGTCAATCGCTAAACGGCCCTTGAGATACCGATCAAGCCAGGCGAGGTTGTAGTAGTTGGTGACCAGTTCGATTAGCCGGTTGCCGGAGAGACCAACGCCGTACCCGTTCCAATCTGTATGGACGGTCGCACGTGCGGTGAAGTGCATCATGTCGACGTTGCGTGACTTGAGCGTTTCGTACCCCAGCCGCCCGCGGTATCGATCATCGTCGTAAGTGACCCGGTACTCCGCCCGAGAGCCGTTGCTACCGTCCGTTCGTTGGAACATCACGGGCTGCGCAATATTGTCGTCGTTCGCATCGTCGGTGTGATCCCAGAGGATGAAGGCATGCACCCTCGGGTCCCCTTGGTAGGTGACACTGACACGTGCGCCCTGTGAGTGGCCGGTGAATGCCACCCGGTTCAGGTCCGCGATTTCCCCGATCGTGCCCGACTCGGGCGAAGCCAGCCAGTTGAGAATGTCATCGCCGTTAGCTTCGCGCTGGGCATTCGGCGTGCCTGCGGTGGGAACCACCCCGTTGGCGGCGATTGCGAGATACCCGTGTTCGGCGAAGACCTGACTGTTGAAGCGATGGTGGGGCGCTTGGGACGTGAATCCATGCAGAACCAGGACGACAGGATAGGGTGGATCGAAGCGCGTCAATTCCGCCGGCAAGGTTGGGCAATCGTCTGGGGCGTTGGAACAGGGCCAGTAGACTTCGGCGTACGGAACGTCCGGTATCTGGTAGAAATCCAGGATCTGGTGCCTGAACCGGACGTTCTCCCATGTTGTTGGCTCACGGTAGGGGTCTCTGCCGTACCGGCTGGCTGCGAGATGCCGTGCCGGGTGAAACCGGGTGTCGTGGTCTCGCTGCTTGGTGCATTCTCGATGCTCTCGGTCACGCGCAAGCCAATCGGCGGACAGCGGTTCCGGGTCGCCTTGCGGATCTCTTGTGCCATCTTCCCGGATCGGGTTGTACGGGTCGCTGACGCAGTCGAATCCATGCACTGTATTCCAAGTGTCGACCGGCTGAGCCAGCGCAGTGATCGACCAGCCCATCATGCCGATTAGCAGCCACTGTGCCGGCGCCTTCAGCGCGCGCCTCCACCGAGTAGGTGACTTGCTGACACAACGCCGAGTACGCGGGCATTGCTCGTGTTGGCGATTGAATGATTCACGACGCTCAGCATCGCTTTCAGCGCAGGCAATGGACGCCTGGAGGAGCATGATTGATGGGTGCATCTTCTTTCGTCTCCAGTGGGTGTACGAGATGCTTTTTGTGCGCGGAAGAGCGCTTGTATGATTCGAATGTATTAAGCTCTTCTTGTTCAGGTCAAGCTACTCTTGACTGCCACTGGGTTACTGACTGAGCAAAAAAACTATGCCAACAGCATCCACTTCGACCGTCAAAGAACGGCCAGTGCAGGCGACCGATGACTTCACATTGCGTGATCGATTGATGCGTGAGGCGATGACGATGCTCGCGAGTCAGGGCATCAATGGCCCCTCGCTACGAAGCATTGTCAGAGCCAGCGGTGCGTCGAATCCGTCTGCATTGCACTACCACTTTCGGGATCGAAAGACCCTGGTGCGCGCCATCGCCGAGCAGTTGCAGGCGTGGTACGAGTCTCGGGCCATGCCGCGCCTCGATGCGCTGGGCGCCAAAGGTGACTACACCGTTCGAGATGTCCTTGAAGCGGCGTTCGGGCCGGTGATCGAAATGCTGGAGGACCCTGAACTGGGCACCAGCGCAGTGCGATTCGTGGCTCGGCTAGGGTGGGATTTTGGCCACGAAGGCCAGGACATCTCGTCGGATTTTCATCGGCGGAGCATGCGCCGGATGCTGGAACTGTTGATTCCGCTGTTTCCCGGTGTCGACGAGGAAGAACTCAAGTTCAAGATCATTGCGAACATGAACAACGCGTATAACGGCCTGGCCTACCGCAGTTACATGTGGCGGTCTCCATTCGGTGCCTCCCGGCTGGTCGAAAAGGACTCGGCAGACCGGCTGCGGGAATTGCATATGCGGTATCTCGAGGGCGGTTTACGCAGCTAGCGTCCACTGGGGCTCGACGCGACCAGGTCTCGCGCCGGGCCTGGGCTCTGTGCGACTCGCGCGTGGTCTTCGATTCGCCGGGTCCTAGAGATTGCAACCGACACGGCCACGCCGCGGGGGGCTCTCCTCGGGGCATCGTTTCGTTTATCCACCAGCGGAGGCAATCGCCACCGCGACGACTGGCGTCTGTGCGCAGCTGCGCTGCAGCCACACCCGCCACCTTCTTTCCGGTTGGTGCAAACCCGACTGTCGGGCCTGCCGAGTCGTCATTTTGCCTGCCCATCCGCAGGCCGTTACCCGATCTTGACATCTCCTTCACTTCAGGAATACGGTCGTATCAGACAAACGTATTCACGGCCGATCGGGTTCGCATGGACGACCTCGACGTAGCCGTGGACTCATGAGGAGACAGATGATGTGGATTCGACACTGTGCAGTGGCGTTACTGGTGTTGTCCGGTTGTACCGGCGGTACCGGCCCCGACCAGCAGACAGGCCAGGGCCCGATGGCCGGTGGCCCGGATGCCGGCGCTGACCCGGGCCAAAAACTATTGCCTCCGGGGCCTGGTCCCGCGTTCTTGTACGAGGATGCGCCGCTGGCGCCGCCATTCCAGAACGTCGGTGTCTGGCAAGCGGATCCGCTGTATGTGATGGGTGCCAGCGCCTATACGCAGGGCGAGTATGTCTACCAGGGGTTCATTTTCGACGATTTCGGCGCAGCGACAGGAGAACCTACGAGCCGGCCACATACAGGCGGCGCGCTGTATAGGTCTGGTGGCGGGCTGCATTACCCGACCGATACGGCTACCTACGCCTTCAACGCAGCTGATCTGCTGGAGTTCCGTGTTCGCAAAGACGGCGATCAGCTGAAGTACAGGCTTACGCTGAACACGATGATTGCGCCGGATGTGACAGCCATCGCCATCGGTATTGATACGGACGGTGATGCCTCGACGGGCACTCACGACTGGGGCTATGGAATTGGCGAACTGGGGGCGCTGGGGCTGGACCACATCATTGTGACCTGGGGAACCGGTGCGGAACTGTCATCGGCCTGCTCGGGCTGTGCTGAGGGTCAGGCGATTACGACTTCGGTTGATCTGGAGCGCAACCAGATTGAGCTGACGGTGCCGTTGAGCCCCGGTATGGAGACCTGGCGACACTACCTTGTGACGGGCCTTTATGACTCCGCGGCCAATGCGTTCAAAGCGATTCAGGAAAGTGCAGATGCGGTCAATCCGGGTGGCGCCTTCCTACAAAACCCGCCCCCAGTCTTCGATGTGGGCTTCCGCCGCCACGACCAGGAACCCTGGGGGCGTCTGCTGGATCTGGAGCCGACCGCAGTGGTCGACAATCTTGAAGATTTTCAGCAGTACCAGTCACCGGACTGGGGCTACTGGCGCGATGCAAACCAGGCTCAGGCGCTGGCAAGAAAGGACATCTCTGCGTTTCACGCAGACATCAACTTCTTCAAGCTCGATCAGGGTGAAGATGACTTTTCGAATGTCCCGAAATCGGGCCTGATCAACGGGGTGTATGGCTCGCGCTTCGATTTCGGCGAAGGCGTGCTGGAGGATGGGCCTGTCGTGACAGCGGGTCGCGTGCAGCCTTACGGACTGTACATACCCAGTGATTTCTCTTTCGACGAACCAACGCCGCTGTTTCTACAGCTCCATGGCGGCTCTTCAACCCATAACCAGATGTTGAGCGTTCCCAACTTCATGCTGGAATTCGGGGAGAAGCGTAACGCCCTGGTGCTGGCACCGTTGGCACGTGGGCCGTCCGCAACCCGCTATAACAACGCAGGCGAGCTCGATGTCTTCGAAGCACTGTCTCACATCGATACGCTTTACAACGTAGATTTCGGTCAACTGCTGGTCGGCGGTCCGTCGACGGGTGGAGAGGGCACGATGAAGACTTCGGGGCGTCACCCCGCATTGTTCAACGGCGCGTTCTGCATTGTTGCTGGGACCTTCGCCGAGTCGTTGCTCGACAATCATCGCCACGTACCGCTGCTGCTCTGGTCGGGTGTTGCCGACCATCGCACGCCGTACTGGTCAACCACCCACTTGGCGATGCTGGAGCGCGGCTACCGACACGAGCAAGGCATCTTTCCTGGCTACGGACATGTCAGGCATTACGTCGAGGACCAGTGGGCGCCAGCAAGAGAGTACCTGGACAGCTTCGGACCGGCTCCTACCTACCCCTGGCATGTCACGTATACCGCCGATCCGGAGTTCGCGAACCCTCAGTGGGGACTCTCCCATGACCGCGCCTACTGGTTGACCGAGATTGCTGTGGCTTCTGATGCTGTGATCGGCAGGGTGGATGCGTTCGATCTCTCAGCGGGCAAGGCGGTGCCTGCCACGCGCACATATCAGGAGTATCGGGACGATCCTGACCATCACATCGCAAGTGGCTTGGTCTGGACAGACCCGGTTCATCTGCCGAACCGGAGCAACGGCTTGAAACTTGATCTCACGGGCGTCGCGAGTGTCACCGTGTGGCTGGATGCGACCTCAATCGACGTGCGGCAGGAGATCGAGATCACGACCACTTCGACGCATGATGCCGTGGTGACGTTGGTTAGCCACGCGGGCACACAAGAGGTCAGTGCCCCGCAGGGCAGCAGCGCGCGGTCGATCACGCTGAACTGATTGACAGGCCGGGACAGGGTGACCGGTCGCTAGTCGCAAAGATTGACGGAGCAGGTTGCCAACGGCCCCAGGTCGCCGCCAAAGGAGCGAGACCGTGGGGGTTGGTGGCATACGTCATCCATCAGTCCTGCTGACTGCCTTCGGCAGTGGGCTGCCCGGGTCTGTCCGGCCACTACGCATGACCTGCGGCTGGATCACCGGAGCGGTCTCGCCCGCTGCGACGCGCTGTCGGTGGGGGGCGGTCTTCTGTTGGCTAATTGCGTGCGGGAATCAAAGCCCACACAGGGGCTTGGCTGCGACGGGGGTGCACGCAGCGGGACCGGTTTTCTCCATTGAAACAACGGCTTGCCAACGCGGTTGTGATGACGCTCGCGCGCTTGGATACCGGATTGCAAGGCCGTCTGCTAGCGTCCGGCGCAATCTGTGTTTCCAGGGGCGCATCGTGCCGACTGTCTCATCTTTTGTTCGCGCGATGTTCGCGACGCTTCTCGCCGGCTTTGTCGCCGTGATCTCAGCTGCTGGTGAACCGGTGGTGGCGCCGCCGTTCACGCCGGTGAACAACGAGGGCACTGCGGCGGATCTGTTCGTCCAGGCCAAGGTGTTTACCAACGCCGGCTGGGTGCCGCCAGGCGGTGCTTATCCGCTGGTGATTCGCTACCGCGCCGATGCGGCCGTGGCGGGCGCGGGCATTGAGGTCACGCTGAACGAGGCGGCGGTGCTGGTGTCTTCGTCGCCGGTCGCGGCCGGCGGTGACGGATCTGTCGGCGCGCCCTTGCGCTTCACCTTGGGCCCGCTGGCGGCGGGCGAGGCCGGGCAAATCGTGATCGAGGCCCGGGGCAAGTCTCTGGATGAAGATCCCGAAGTCATGTGGAAGGACTTGTCGGCCGATGTGGTGGTGACGCCCGTGGCTGGCGATGCGCTGGCTTTGCGGACACATGGCCCGAAGGTCACGACGCTGGAGTCAGCACGGTTCGGTGATCGGCCGTTCCCGCTGGTCATGGTCCAGTACCAGGACATCAAGCACTGCGTTGGAGTGGATGACCCGTACCCGGGCTGCACCGGCAACCACACGGCCGAGGCCTTGTCCGAGGCGGTGAATTCCCGCGAGAGCGGCGAATCCTTATGGCAGCTGTTCCAGGACATGTCCTTTGGTCAGCTATATCCCATCGGTACGGTGAGCCCGCCGTCGGGCAGCGGCACACAGGCCTTCGACCCTGGGTATTCGCACAAATTCTCGACCATGGACCCCAATGGCAGTTGCACCGGCACCACGGTGGCGGATCTGCATGGGACGCCGGCTTACGCGAACCGGGTGGAAGACGGCTGGTATCTGCTGCCGGGCACCCAGGGGTACTACGGGTCGGATAGTGGAGGCACCGCACTGACGGGCGCTCCGGTGGGCAGTATTGATGACGGTTGCGGGCCGACGGCCAAGATTGTCTACGACGCCGCATCGTTGGCAGATCCGGACATCGACTACAACGCTTTCGATACCGACAAGGATGGCGTCGTCGATTTCTTTAATGTCATGTTCGCGGGCTGCGGCGGGCATGGCTGCACCGACCCGACCGGGCCGAACAACATCTGGCCGCACAAGTCGGACGTCCGCTACTACTACACCGATGAAAACGGTGTGTCGGGCTATGTTTCCAATGACCAGCTGACCACGCATTTCGGCGAGCCGCTGTTCTATACGGACGAATCCCGGAAGGAATTCACAACCACGGATACGGGGATTCCGGTTTACGTCGTCGTGGGGCCGTACAACGTGAATCCCGAGGATGCGGTCGAAGCGGTCTCCGTGGTGGCGCATGAATACGGGCACTCGCTGGGCCTGCCGGATTTCTACAGCACCAGCTTCGACGCCATGGGCCGCTGGGAGCTGATGGGATCGGACTACTTCCAGTACATGACGGTGTACGCGCGGGCCTTCCTGGGCTGGATCGTGCCGCGGGTGTTGGAGGGCGGTGAGATCACGCTGCGCGAATCCAAGTACGACACTGGCGAAATCCACTGGCGTCGGCCGGATGGCACGCCATACGTGTTGACCGGGCCGGGGATTCACAACGCCGATGCCTATCGGCTCGACCTGCCAACCGACCTGCTGATCGAGCAGGTGCCCTCTGGCGCCAACGCCTGGTTCTCGGGGGCCGGCAACGATTTCGGGTGCCCGCCGGACGGTAGTCACAAGCTCGATGTGTTCCTACCTGACCTGGCCCAGCATGCCGGCGCCAGCAACGTGACGCTGACCTTCAATTCGCTGTACGAAATCGAATGGGACTGGGACTACGCCTTTGTGCTGGTGTCCAGCGATGGGGGGCAGACTTGGTCCACGCTGCCGTCGGCTAACGGCACGACCATCAACAACAGCTACAACCCCAACAACGTCGGCTGTTTTGCGCAGCTGGACAACGGCATCACCGGGGTCTACGCCGGTGGGGGGAACACCCTGGCCAATCCGAACCGGCTGGAGGCGACTTACCCGGCCTCGCCCGACCACGGCTTCATCGAAGACCAGTTTGACCTGACGGCCTATGCCGGGCAGAGCATCATGCTGCGCTTTGCCTACTTCACCGATGCGGCGGCGGTACAGCGTGGCTGGTTCATCGACGACATTCGCATCACGGCCGATGACGCGGTGGTCTACGACAGCGATTTCGACACGGATGCCGAGGAAAACCGGCTATTCCCCGATGGTTGGCAGCGGGTGAGCACCGAGCTGGGCACCGATACCGAGCATGCGTACTTTCTCGAGCTGCGCAGCCGTATCAGCAATGATTACGACGGCCTTGAACAGTCCGACCGCGGCAGTCCCAACTGGGAGGGCGGTGTCTCGCTGGTGTACTCCGACCGGCAGCACAGTTTTGGCAACACGGGTGCGGCGGATCATCCGGGCCAGACCATCGTCGATGCCGTGCCCGATCCCGGCAATGATTCGCCGGACTTCAGCGATGCGGCCTTTACCCTGGCGCGGCCGACATTCAATGGCTGTACGCATATCGACAACTACCCGGACCCGGATGGACCCGATGGGCTCTGGAAGTTACCCGAGGCGCTGCGTTTTGTTGTGACCTCGCTGGAAGGGGTAACGGCCGACCGCCCGGTGCCTGGCCAGCCGGCGACCGCGACGGTTGCCACCGAAATTTTCCCGGACTGCAGCCAGGATGTGGGCGGCGTGCCGGTGCTCGCGTTGGAGGATGACTACAGCGAACCGGATACGGACGGCGAGTACACGCTGAGCTGGACGCGGCCCGACTCTGCGGTTGGCCCGGACACCCTGCAGCAGACCAGCGCCTGCACGGCGGATTTTGTCGACGCCGCGGATGATCCGTTGGTTGCCGGCACCAATGCCCGGTGGAGCGGCAGTCCACAGTGGCAGTCTCAGCCCAACCCGGCTGATGGCAGCACGGCCTACTACGTGCCGAACGGAGCCGCACAGGATGAGGCCCTCACCATGATCGGCAGCCTGGAGATCCCCGCCGATCACTCGTCGATGCTGACCTTTACCACACGGCAGGGCCTGGAGTCCGGCTACGATTTCGGGCTGGTGGAGGTGAGTGCCGATGGTGGCGACTTCAGCACGGTGGCGACCTACACCGGGCCGGGCGGCCTGACACCGGCCGACGTTTTTGACGGCACGCGCAGCGTGGACCTCTCCGCCTATGCCGGACAGTCGATCCGGCTGCGCTTCCGTCTGACCAGCGATGCCTACAATGTCGGGCAGCCGGCGGGCTGGTACATCGACAATATCGCCGTCACCAACTCCAGTTGGTCGGATCGGGTCACCGCGACTCCGGCGCTGTCATACACCGTCACGGATCAACCCAGTGGGATGTATTGCTACCGCGTGCGCACGCGGTTGCCGGTGGGCTCGACCGCCATTGATTCGGCTTGGAGCAATCTCGTGACCGTGGTGGTTGATAACCCGAACGCACCCGAGCCCCCGGATGGAGAGAACCCGGTCACGCCGTCGGCGCGCAGCGGTGCCGGGGGCGCCGTTGCGATGCCGGTGTTGTTGTGGCTGGGGCTGGCCGGCGTGGCCATGCGCCGGCGCCGGCGCTAGCCGCCCGGCAGATCGGCCGGCCTCATCAGCCAGGACTGCATGGGGCCGGACGCACCCAAGGCCTGTCCAACGGGGTGGCCGGGGCGTCCGAATCGGTCGCCCAGCGACGGATGACATGGGCCGTGGCGACTCCCGTGGATGATCCGAAGCGGATTGCATGGGGGGACTGCCGAAACCCATGACGGAATGGGTTAACCCGCCGGCTTGCTCCGTGGCGTTGGCGCCGCAGCAGGCCGGCTGGCGCCTGCGATCAACCACTCGGAAAACAGCGTGGCGCGGTTCACGATCTGCGCGCGCTGTCCGGGATGTTCCAGATAATCCATGGCGGCATATAGCGTGTGCTCCGCGATCAGGCGAGTGAGCACCAGCACCGTCTCACGGTCAGGCAGCTCCAACTCGGGGGTGAGTTCGGCCAGGTCATCCGCGCTGTCCATCGCAAAATCATCCAGCATGGCTTGGAGTGCCTGACGCAGAGTGGGCAGGGCGCCGTGCACTTCTCGTGCACAGAAGATGACGCCCTGTGGGTGCTGTAGCACATAGTCAAAGTATCGCTGCGTCGATGCCCGGATCATGTCCTGGCCATCCTCCACCGCCGCACGTCGCGTGCGCCGCAGGTCTGCTCTCAACTGGCTGGACAGTGTGTGCACCAACGTGGTCGCCACATCGTCGACGGACTTGAAATGCCGATAGATCGCGGTGTGGTGCAAACCGGCTTCCCGGGCCAGTTCTCGTAAACCGATGTTGGCGATGGAGCGGCGCTGAGCGCTGAGCTTGAGGGCGGCGCGCAGCAGGCGCTCGCGACCGCTGGGCGCTGCGGTGCGTGAAGTCGACGTGGCGGGTCCGGAGGGCGATGTCGCCTGGGCGGGCACGGTGTGCTCCTGCACATTCGGTGGAACGCAGATTCCAAGGCTAGATCAGATTGACACTGGAGTCACCACTTGGTTACTTTCGATGTCGAGTCACCAAGTGGTGACCAGGAGGCAAAACCGGAGCGTGTGCGCGGGGGCCGCGTACTAGACATCCGGATAACAACAAAACGGAGACGATCGACATGAATCACGGAACGGAGCGGCGTGTCACGGACTCGCTGGGTGCTGAACGGGTGTTGCAGCCGATCTGTACGGCGCTGCTGGCCATTGGGCTCGCTGGATGTGGCGGCACGGGACAGCCAGGTACCGCGGCCGGCCAGCCGGTGAGTGCAGCGGACGATGCCTTCGAGCATGCCTTGCGGGTCGACAGCGAACTGGACCAAGTGGACGCGAACCCCGGTGATGGTGTTTGTGCCTCGGCCGAGGGCGTTTGCAGCTTGCGTGCGGCCATCATGGAGGCCAGTGCGAGCGTCGTGAATGCCACTGGCGAGCCGCATACGATTCTGCTCCCGCCGGGCGTTTATGCGCTCAGCCTGCCGAATGCCTTATCGACTGGAGATGTCGGGTTGGGTGATGTGCTGGCCCGGCCGATTGTCGCCAGCGACGCCACCGGCTCACTGAATATTGCGGCACCGATGAGCATTCACGGCGCCGGTGCGCGCGAAACCTTGATCGACGGGCAGCAGCTCGACCGGGTTTTCGAGCTGTCGCGTGGCGCCGACAGCCGTCTGACCGATTTGAGCATCACCGGCGGAGCCGGCAATACCATGGGCGGCGGGATCTACGCCCAGGCGCATCTCGTGCTTGAGCGCGTCCATATCTATGGCAACCAGTCGAGCGGTGGCGGTGGAATTTTCGTTAACCCCATGGGCAGCCTGACGCTGAACGACAGCACGGTCAGCCACAATATTGCCAAGGGACAGGCTGGCGGAATCCGCATCGACACCCGCGGCACGATCACCAACTCGACCATTAGCCATAACAAAGCCCTGGGCCTGGCGGATCCCGTGCTCATGGGGACGGGGGTGCCGTTCACCTTCGCTCAGGGAGGTGGGGTGGATATCCGCGGCATCGGCACCGTCATCCGCAATTCCACCATTGCCTTTAACGAGGCCCACGATGGCGGTGCAGGGCTGCATTTCGATACAGCCTATGTCGATGCGCTCCCCGACCCGGTGACCGGTGCGCTTGCGGTTCCTCATTTCGACGTCATTCTCGAAAACACGATCATCGCCCACAACGTGGCTGAGGTGGCGCAGGGTGATTGCCTGGCCACCGTGGGCCTGTCCCGCATTCTGTCCCAGGGGCACAACCTGGATTCCGACGGCAGTTGCGGCCTTGATCAGGCCGGCGATCTGGTCGCTCTGGAGCCCATGTTGGGCGAACTCGCCAACCATGGCGGGCCAACCGACACCTTGGCTCTCATGCCCGCAAGCCCCGCGCGAGGCGCCGGCAACCCGGCGACCTGCACGCTTCGCGATCAGCGCGGCGTGGCGCGTGACGCCGATTTTGGCTGTGACATCGGTGCCTTCGAGGCAACGGAATAGGAGCGGCCAACCATGAACAACACACAGCTCATCGTGCATCGGACAACGCGCCTGCTCCTGCTCGGAGTCGCGGCCCTGCTGATGCACGGCTGCAACGCCACCGGTAGCCAGGGTGCCGACACAGGCGACGGCCCGGCCAGCGCCAGCGAGCCGGACCGGACACCCTACAGCCCGGCCTCTCCGGGGACATTCGTCGTCAATAGCGAGTCGGATCAGCCTGATGCCATGCCGGGTGATGGCCGCTGCGCGACGGCCGAGGGGGTCTGCAGTCTGCGCGCCGCCGTTCAGGAATCCAACGCGACGATTCTGTTCAGCACCAATCCATTAACCCGGACCAACGTCATCATCCTCCCGCCGGGGCACTACCGCTTTATCGATCCGCCGCTGGTGCCGACCGTCGTGGCCGAAGGGACGTCGGACGCCGGCATGCTGTCGGTGCTGGGCTCGACCAATATCCGGGGTGCTGGCGCCGGGCACACGGTGATCGATGGCAATGGGATCGATCGCGTATTCGGCGTGGGCCCGAATGCGGTCCTGACAGTGGCAGATGTCACCATCCGGGGTGGCACCGCCAGCGGGATCTTCAATCAGGGCCAACTCATCGTGCAGCGCTGTCTGATCACGGAAAACTTCGCCGGGTACGGTGGCGGCATTTTCAACACGCCCAGCAGCTCCGCGATCATCGAATCCAGCACGATTAGCAACAATGTTGCGGAGAGCGAGGGTGGGGGCATTCGCTTCGATGCCGCCGGCCTGGTCATCAACTCGACCATTACCGGCAATCGGATTCTGGAGTCTTGTTGCACCGACAGCACCGGCGATGGCGGCACCCAGGGCGAAGGCGGGGGAATCGACGCGCGGGGCGGTGGTCCCGTCACCATCATTAACTCCACCATCGTCAATAATCACGCCGTCATCGGTGGCGGCGGCATCAACATCGCCACGTCTTACCAGGGCGACCCGGGTGGTCTGCTCAATGGACAGGACGACGAAGTCATCGGGCGTCCGGTGGAGTTGATCAACACGATTATTGCGGGCAATAGCTCGACCCGGGGCGCGGCCAACTGCAAGCAGACCATTTCCCGCATTTATTCATTCGGGGGCAATGTGTCCGACGACGATTCCTGCTTTCTCGATAACGCCAACGACTTGCCCGATACCGACCCGATGTTGGGCGCGCTGGCCGACCATGGCGGGCACACCCCGACCTATTCACTGCTGGCCGGGAGCCCCGCGCTGGGCAACGGCATCGCAGACCGTTGCCCGGCCAACGACCAACGTGATCGCATACGCCCACGGCGCTGCGATAGCGGCGCGTACGATCGGGCCGGGCACTGAGCACGCTGCAGCACCGATTTCACAGACCTGAATCAGGAGAACCCATGACCATCGACCAATCCACCCGGCTCGTTTCTACCGTCACGGAACAAGCGACGCTGGAGCTGTCCTTGCAGACCACCGCAATCAAGCCTCTGGGCGAAGACGAAGTGCTCATCCGTGTGGAAGCAGCGCCGATGAACCCCTCTGACCAGGCCGTGCTGTTTGCCTTTGCCGACCTGTCGACCGGGCGACAGACGGGCACGGCAGAGAATCCGGTGTTTGAGGCGCAGATTCCTGCGGCGATGATGCGCATGCTTAAGGCGCGTGTCGGCAAGGCCATGCCCGTGGGCAACGAGGGCGCCGGCACCGTGGTTGCGGCCGGTGCGAAGGCCGAGGCGATGTTGGGTAAAACGGTCGCCACCATGGCTGGCGGCATGTTCGCGGACTACCGCGTGGCACGGGCCAGCGATTGCCTCGTAGTCCCAGAAGGCGTGACCGCCCGCGAGGCCGCATCCAGCGTGGTAAACCCCATGACTGCGCTGAGCATGGTGGATGTCATGCGCCGCGAAGGGCATCAGGCGCTCGTCCACACCGCAGCTGCGTCCAACCTGGGTCAGATGCTGAATCGCATTTGCATGGAAGATGGTGTTGAGCTGGTCAATATTGTGCGCAAGCCCCAACAGGTCGAGCTGCTTCGCGGCCTGGGTGCCCGACACGTCGTGAACTCCAGCGACGAGGACTTCATGCCGCAGCTGGTCGAGGCCGTCGCCACAACCGGGGCCACGCTGGGATTCGACGCAACCGGCGGCGGACACCTGGCCAGCCAGATTCTGACTGCAATGGAAGCAGCGCTCAGCCGGGATGCCAGCCAGTACAGTGTTTACGGATCGACCACCCACAAGCAGGTGTACCTGTACGGCGGGCTGGATCGCTCACCCACGCAGCTAAACCGTGCCTACGGCATGGCCTGGGGCGTGGGCGGCTTTCTGCTGCCGAATCACTTGGCCCGCATCGGCCAGGCCGAGGTCGGCAAACTGTTCGCCCGGGTCATGGGCGGATTAAAAACCACCTTTGCCAGTCATTACGCCCAGCAAGTGGACCTGCCGGGCGCGCTGCAGCTGGAAGCCATTCAGCGCTACAGCCAGCAGGCGACCGGAGACAAGTTCCTGGTGACACCTGCCGGGACCTGAATCACCCGGCTGGTCATGAACAGTCGGAATAGGAAACCCGAACAGCGGTTCGGGTTACCTACCCGGCCCATCAGGCGCAGATCGGTTTTGTCGTCGACATGACCGAACCCGGTGCCGGCTACATGTCACAGCCAGCGCCGATGCTGCCGTCGGTGATGTTCGCCAGCGGCGGTCATGACGCCTCGTTTTCTACTCAAAATCGACACCGAACCCGATAAGGCTGTTTCCGCCCCGTCCGCGTGCGCGTATTTCAAGAGTCACAGTACTGGCGCCCTTATCGGCTAACACCTGAAGGCTTGTTCCCCGGGCGTCAGGGCAGACGATGTCCCGTTCCTGCGTATCGGTGCAGGCCCTCGACAGAGTCGACTCCCAGGAGTGGGCCTCGGGCATCAACTCCCGGCAGGCGAGTGCAGACACCGAGCACCGCTCGGTGTCAGATCGATTCGCTAGGCTCGGAGGTGACCATTGGATGGACATCCGTTTGCAGAAACGAGCCTACCTGTCGTAAGGTAGCCCGATGAATAGACCTCGCACATCTCGTGGAAACACGCGCGAAGACATCCTGGATGCGGCTGAACAACTCGTACAGTCGCAATCCTATGATGGGTTTAGTTACCGGGACTTGGCGGAGCAGGTGGGTATCCGTAAAGCCAGTGTTTACCACCACTTCGAATCGAAGGAAGCCTTGGCAGTTGCAATGCTCGACCGGGCACGCGAGGGCGTGCGCGCATGGGTGCAGTCGAAGTCGGCCTTAACCGGCATGCAGCGGCTGAACGCGTATTGCTTCGATCTGTACCTGGAGCGCTTGGGTGCGGGCGAGGTGCTGTGCCCGGCCGGCGCGTTCGCCGGCGGGTGGGGACACTTGCCTGAAACGGTTCGCGCCGCGGCGCGGGCCACCATGCGTGTGCAGGTTGCGTTCTTGTCAGATTCGATGGCCTTGGGTCGCGATGACGGCAGTGTGGCTGTGCCCGCCAAGATGACGGATTGGGCAGCGGCCGAGTGGTTTGCATCCGCGGTTCAAGGCGCGCTGGTGAGCTCTCGGGCGCGGCTGGAACCAGAGGAGTCCGGAGCGGCGGTTTTTTCCCGGTTCTGCCGCAATACCTTGGACGTGATGACGCCGTGAGGTGTTTTCTACGCCTTTGAAACCTAACGAACGGTAGGTAGTTATGAGTAATAGACGCAAAATGCCGCCCACGGCGGTCGGCGCTGAACGGTTTTTCCTTCGGCTGCTGCAGTTCCGCTGGCTGATCATTGCGGCCGCCCTCGGGGCGATCGGGTTGATGGGTAGCCAGCTGGGCAAGCTCACCAAAGACACGACGCCAGAAGCCTTTGTCCCGGATGCCAGTCCGGCATTGGCGTTCCGTGACCACGTTGAAGACGTGTTCGGCCTGAAAGATCCCATGGTGATCGCCATCGTGGATGACGGACGGTACGGGGTGTACACCCCGGGCAATATAGCGTTGTTGCAGTGGCTGACCGATCAAGTCAGAACGATTGAAGGTGTCGATCCCGACCGGGTGACCAGCCTGGCGACCGAGAACAATATTGTCGGTACGGCTGATGGGATGCTGGTTGAGCCGTTCTGGGAGGCGATTCCAGAGACTCAGGCGCAGGCCGACGCCATTGCAAGCCAGGTGCAGGGCTTTCCGTTGCTGAACGGCACCCTGGTGGCCCGGGATGGCAGCGCGACTTTGATCATCGCAGAGCTGCTGAGCGAGCAGGATGCCGAGGCTATCTACTTCAAACTGCTCAACCTGACGGAGCAGGCGGATCGGGAAGGTCTCGTCCCGGCGGGTGCCAGCCTGCATGTCGCGGGTCAGGGGGCGGTCTCCGGATACTTGTCTGCCTACATTGATGCAGACGCCAGCCGCCTGAACCCGATCGCGGCAATTCTGATCACCATCGTGTTGATCATTGCCTATCGCACCCTGGCCGGAGCGTTGCTGCCGAACCTCATCGTGGTGGGGACGGCGGCGGTTGGGCTTGGGTCGATGGCTGCGGCAGGGGTGCCCATGTATGTCATCACGAACTCGTTGCCAGTGATTCTAATCGGCATCGCGGTTTGCGATTCCATTCATATCTTCAGTCAGTACTACGAGGAAGTCGCCAACAATCCGAAGCTGCAAGGGCGGGAGGCGGTCGCTCGGGCGATGGCGGTCATGTGGCGCCCGGTGACGTTGACAACGCTGACAACCGTAGCGGGGTTTATGGGGCTAGCCGCTGCGGCAGGGTTACCCCCGATGCAGTCCTATGGGGTCTTTGCCGCGATCGGGATCGCCGCAGCTTGGCTATGGACCCTCACCTTGCTGCCGGCCTTGCTGTCGCTTCTTTCACCCAAGCCATCCGGTGCGCTGAAACCTCGGTCCACCGGGCGGCCGGATGCGTTCACGCGGCTGATGGAGTTGGCTGGGCGGGCAGTCGCCTCGGCGCCAGCAACCACGTTGTGGATCGTGACCGGCTTGTTCGTCCTGGCGCTGATCGGGGTCAGCCGGGTGGAGTTCAACGATCAACGGATACATGCCTTTGAGGTCAGCGAGCCACTCCGGGTCGCGGATACGGAGATTAATCAACGATTGGATGGGACCTATTACCTGGACGTGGCGATTACCACGCCCAATCCGGAAGATCTGTTCCTACCTGACAATCTGGCGCGCATCGAAGCGCTTCAGGCCTGGATGCAAGCCGAGGGCGGGTTCGCAAATACCACCTCCATCGTCGATTACATCAAGGAGATGCACCAGTCGGTGAATGCCGATGACTCCGCGTTCTACGCGCTGCCCGACGATCCCTTCCTCATCGCACAGTATTTTCTGCTTTACACGGCATCGGGTGAGCCCACCGATTTTGAGGAAGTTGTGGATTACGACTACCGGCTGGCGCACGTCCGTGGTCAGTTGCAAAGCGACAACTTCCGGCAAATCGAGCCGGTGGTGTTGGGGCTCAAATCCTACTTGGCCGATACATTCAACAACGAGGCCATTCAGGGGGTTTCCACAGGTGCATTGGATCTGAGCTACTCGTGGATGGCTCCACTGGGCTCCAACACGGCGCAGGGTATGGCACTGGCGCTGGGGTTGGTTCTGCTGGCTTCGGTTGTCTTCTTCCGCTCCGTCGTGCTGGGTGTGCTGGCAACCTTGCCGGTGGCTTTCGCGGTGCTGATGGTGTTTGCGGTGATGGGGTACACGGGCATCTGGATCGGCGTCGGGACCTCGATGTTCGCTGCCATTGCCATTGGCTTGGGGGTGGACTTCGCAATTCACAGCCTGGACCGGCTTCGCAGCTTGATTCGTGATGAGCGCCTCGATTACGCCGATGCCGTTGTCGCGCTGTTCACAACAACGGGTCGGGCCTTGTTATTCAACTTGCTGGCTTTGGCATTGGGGTTCGGCGTGTTGATGACGTCCAAAGTGCCGCCGCTGCAGGATTTCGGCCTGCTGGTTGCGATTGCCGTGACCACCAGCTTTGTCATCAGTCTGACGGCCATGCCGGCGCTGATCAGTGTGCTCAAGCCTAAAGCCTTGTTCGGCGCCAACCGGGCGGACTCGTCGAAGCCGGTCTCGGTGGCCAATCTGCTCTTGCCCTGGCTGCTGGTGGGCGTCGGCTTGGTGGGGGTGAGTACGCAATCCAGCGCCCAGGATGCAGACCAGATCATGGCCGGCGTCGATCAACGTCCCGAAGGTCAGACTCTGAGATCCCATATCACGCTGAAGCTGACCGACCGGCGCGGCCGGACACGGGAGCAGCAGACCGTGTCGCTGCGTAAGTACTACGGTGAGGACAAGCGGCAGGTTCTGTACTACCTGGAACCAACAAATGTGCGCGATACCGCGTTCCTGACCCACGATTACGCGAGCCCCGACCGCGAGGATGACCAGTGGCTGTACCTGCCCGCTTTGCGTAAAACCCGACGCATTTCAGCGTCTGATCGCGGGGATTATTTCCTGGGGACAGACCTGACCTACGAGGACCTGAAGCGTCAGAACAAGGTCAGCCTGGACGATTGGCGCTTCAGCCATGCGGGCATGGACCGCATCGGTCGTGTTGACGTCCATGTCGTGGAGGGTGTGCCCGTCAGCCAGGCGGTTGCTGAAGAATTGGGCTACGCCCGCGCGCGCTGGTACGTCGACTCCGAGACCCACACGATTCGCAAATCTGACAATTGGGACACCCAGGGCAATCTGCTCAAGACGGCCTGGTTCGATGCATTACGACAGGTCGACGGAATTTGGACGGTTCACAACATTCGGGTCGAGAACCACAAAACAGGTCATCAAACAGAGCTGATCGTCAGTGACGTGATTTACGACCTGGAACTGGATGATGGGGTATTCGAAGAGCGTTCGCTGCGGCGCGGGTATCGGCCATGAGCGCTCGAGCCGGTGTGTGGGTGTTGGCGTTATCGGTCGTGACACCCGTCCAGGCCAGTCTACGGGTCGGTGGCATCGTGGATGTCGCCCATGCCGTCGAGACAGGCGATGGCCGTACACAGAAAAGCGAGCTGACGGTGCTTCCCGTTTTGGATTGGCGCTCACCGTGGGGCATCGATTGGACCGCGGTGGGTCGGCTGCGCGCTGATGCGGTGGATCGATTGGAGCCTCAGCGCCCGGAGCAACGCACGGTGGGCGCGTGGAACCGCCGAATGCTCGCCGGCGATGATGCAGAGGCAGAACTCCGTGAACTCTACGCCGAGGCCTATTGGGGCGACCATTATCTGCGTCTGGGTAAGCAGCAGGTTGTGTGGGGACAATCCGATGGGCTGAAAGTCTTGGATCGTGTAAACCCGCAGAGCTTTCGGGAATTCATTCTGGACGACTTCGAAGATTCCAGGATTCCTCTGTGGAGCGTGAAGTGGGAGGTCCCGGTCGGTGACCGCTGGTTGGCCCAGTGGCTGCTGATTCTCGACCAGACCTATCACGAACTTCCTAGCGAGGAGGGCGTGTACGCCTTTGAGGCGTCGGAATTTCGGCCAACGCTCGCTGCGGATGACGTGGTCCTAGGTCGGCAGTTCGACAAACCGGATCGACCGTTGCGAGATGCGGATGTCGGGACGCAGTGGTCGGCTCGATTCAGCGGCTGGGATGTCACGTTCAACTACCTGTTTCATTACGCAGACCAGCCGGTGGTGCGGGTGCTGCGAACTGAGAACGGCGTACGGATCCAGACAGCGTATGAGCGGACGCAGACCGTCGGCGCTACGGCCTCCAATGCCTTTGGTGACTTCACTCTGAGAACAGAGATGGGCTACACCACGGATCGCTACGTTTTCGGTCACCCCGCAAGCAGCGTCGATGGCGTCGTCCGTGGCGGTGAGCTGGCGTATGTGGTGGGTGTGGATTGGATGGGTCTGCGAGACACGCTGGTCTCTGCCCAGTTCTTTCAAAGCTGGTTCGACCGGGGGCGATCGGCGGCGCGACGTCGCAGCGTTGAGACGGACGTGACCCTATTACTGGAACGCCGGTTCATGAACGACGTGCTCAAGGTTGGCGGGCTGCTGATCCACGATATTGATCGAGGTGATGGTCTTCTTTCACCTGCGATTAGTTTCGACTATCGCGCGAATCTGATTGTCCGCTTCGAAGCGGACGTGTTCTACGGCAATGAAGACGGTCGCTACGGCCAGTTCGACCACCGTGACCGGCTGGTCGTCGGGGTCGAGTATGGATTCTAGGTACTTTGAATGAACGCGATGAAATGGATGATCGGAACCTGCAGTCTGCTGGCCCCAGGTGTGACGGGTCGTTGGGCGGCGCAGCGCTTTTTTACGCCGGGTGCGAGAGCGCGCCAAAGTCGGACTGAATCGATGGCGCCCCCCGACAGGGCGTTTGCTGCGGATGGTGCCTTTCTCCGCGTCTGGCAGGGTGGAGATCGGATGGCCATGCTCATCGCCGGATGGGAGGGCCATTACACCCAGTTTTCCGCTCTGGTCCCGGCGTTGCACCGTGCGGGCTGGACGGTCGTGACGGTGGACCCACCGGGCCACGGGACGGCAGAGGGGCGGTACTCCAATCCCGCGCTGTTCGCCCGTGCATTGCATGTTGCCGCGACTGAGCTGGGCACGCCTGATGTGCTGATTGGCCACTCCATGGGCGGCATCGCGGCGATGTTGGCGGTGCACCAGGGGCTGAATGCGCGACAACTGGTCACCGTGGCTACACCCGATGCGGTCGCCGGGCCCATCGACAGGTTCGCGGCCTTTATTGGGTTGGGTCATCGCGCCCGGCGAACACTGCGTCAGACCATCGAGTCGGTGACTCGCCTGCCCATCGCCTCGGTGGATGTTCGGATGCTGGCGAAAGCCGAGGGGCGGCCGTTGCTTGCGATTCATGACGTGGATGACCGTCTTGTGCCTGCGACCAGTGCAGAACGGATCACTCGCCACTGGCGTGGCGCGCGCGCCTATATGACGCATGACCTCGGACATGCCCGCTTGCTGCGAGACGAAGGCGTTGTGCAGGCCGTGATGGACTTTGCAGGCGCGGGGGCAGGCTGATCCCGCTGCGGTCGCGGCACGGGGTGGATCGTCCGACGGTGCGTGCGTGACTCAGGCGCCGGCGCAGCACATCGTTTCGTCAGCGGGGCGACCCGGCACGCCGCTTGTCCGGGCCGCAGGATTGCATCGCATTGAGCCGGCGCCGCCTTCTGAGCCGCTAGCCGCTAGCGGACTCGGCCGCTGCCGGCATGACCGACTCCTTGGCCGTAATCGCCAACGACAGCAGCGGCGGGATGATGGTCAGCGTGAGCACTGACGACAGGCTCAAGCCGCCGAGCACCACCACGCCCAGGCCGCGATAAAGCTCCGAGCCGGCACCGGGAAACAGCACCAGCGGCAGCATGCCGAAAATCGATGTCAGGCTGGACATGAAGATCGGGCGGATGCGGTTGCTGGTGGCGGTGAGGATGGCGTCTCGAACGGCCATGGCCTCGTCGCGCAGGTGGTGCAGGGTCTGGTGGACCAGCAGGATGGCGTTGTTGACGACAATGCCGATCAGGATCACAAAACCCAATAGCGTCAGCATGTCGAACTTCAGCGCCGGCGCGTTCGTCGCCGCCTCGGTCATGCGTGCCCAAAGCCCGAGTTCAGCGTAGGGGCCGCTGCCCATCATGGCCACATTGACCAGCCACAGCAGCAGGAAGGCCCCCGCGGTGGCCAGTGGCACCGATAGCACGATGATAAGCGGGTAGAAAAAGCTTTCGAACAGGATGGCCATGACCAGATAGACGATCACAAGGGCGACAAGCAATTGCAGCTGCATGGCGTTCCAAGTGACGTCCAGCTTATCCGCCGTGCCCGACAGGGTCAGGTTGACGCCCGGCGGCAGGCCGGCTTCAGCCATTGGCGCGATGACTTCATCACGCAGGATGTCCATGGCTTGCTCCAGCGGGTACTGGGCAGCCGGTCGGACCTGTAGCGTCACCGTGCGGGCGCGTGCGCGATGGCGAATTTCCGTGGGGCCCTGCGTGAGCTCAACCCGTGCCAGTTCGCCCACCGTGGTAATGGTGCCGTCTGCGGTGATCACTGGGAGCGAGGCGATGCCCTGGGTTTGCTCAATGCCACCCTCCGGCCCCATGAGCATCAGGTTTAGACGGTCATTGCCGACGGTGACCTCGGCGACGCGGATACCATCGTTATACGCATCGACCGTAAGCGACAGCTCTTGGGCCGAGACGCCGGCATCGGCGAGGCGGGTGCGATCAGGGCGAACGCGGACTTCGGGGGCGCCCAGCTCCAGTCCGGGTTGCGGCGTCATCTGGTTGCCCTGCGCAAAGGGCAGGGCTTCGTTCAGCCGGCCGACGGCTTGCAGTGCGATCCCCAGAATCGTTTCGAGGTCGGGCCCGGTGATGTCCAAGTCCACCGAGCGCGCTCCGCCAACACCGCGCCCGAAGATCGACGGCTGCAGCACGAAGCCGAAGGTGCCGGGTTCCTTAAAGGCTGGGCCTCGCAAAGGGTCAATCAGCTTGTAGGCCTCGGTTTCCTCCGTGGCCTGGCCTCCGAGGAATGCCCGATTGCGCAGGGTGACGAAGAAGAACGACTCCAGTTTCGGAATGCCTTGCTCAGTGGGCTCCGGGCCGGTTACCGGTGCCCAGAGCGGGCGCAGGTCATCCTCGATGGACGAGGCGATGGCGTTAACGGTTTCCAGGTTGTATCCCGGCGGGGGGATGATGAAACCGAACACGAAGTTGCGGTTGCCCTCCGGCAGGTATTCCAGCTTGGGCATGAGCAGCGTGGTCAGAAGACCACTGACCCCACAGATCAGTGCTGCCACGGCCAGCGCCCGGGCCCGTGTGGCAATGGCCCAGCGTGTATAGGCCAGAATCCCGCCTGAGAATCGCCGGGCAAAGGCGTCGACGACCGGCAGTGGACGTGAGGCGGTGCTCCGCACCCGGCCACCCAGCAGCTTGACGGAAAGGGCCGGGATGACGGTCACGGCCACCAGCAGCGACAGCATCACCGCCACCGAAATGGCCACGGCAATGTCGCGGAACAGCTGGCCGACCTCCAGTTCCATGACCAGGATGGGGATGAACACCATGACGGTGGTCAGTGCCGAGACCAGCACAGCGCCCCAGACTTCGGAGGCCCCGCGGTACGCGGCCTCGCGAACCGGCAGGCCGGATTGCCGCAGCCGGTAGATGTTCTCCAGCACCACGATGGCGGCATCAACCACCATGCCGACGGCAAAGGCCAGGCCCGCCAGCGAGACCACGTTGATCGAGCGGCCCAGCGCCGCCATGGCGACAAAGCTGCCGACCACCGAGACCGGAATCGCAACCGAGACGATGGCGGTTGCACCCAGCGACCGCAGGAACAGCATCAGCATCAGCGCGGCCAGCGTGCCACCGACCCAGATGTTGGTCTGCACCAGTTCGATGGCCGAGGTGATGTAGACCGTCTCGTCGTAGTTGATCTTGAGCTTGAGTTGCTCACGGGCCAGTGGGCCGGCATTGAGCTCTTCCACGGCGGTGCGGATGCCGGCCATCACCTGAATCACGTTGGCGCCGGTTTCACGCACGGCGTTGACGGCAATGGTGGATTCGCCGAAATCGCGAATATGGGCGCCGGGTTCGGTGTAATCAAAAGCCAGCGTGGCGACATCGCCCACGGTGACCCGGGCGATGGCGCCAGTCAGCGGATCGCGGGCGCTGCGCAGCAGGACATCGGCAATGGCCTGGGGGTCATTGAGTTCACCCTCGGACCGCACGACGTAGCGCCGCTTGCCCTCTTCGATATCGCCGGCCGACAGCGAGACATTGGCCGACCGCAGCGTGCTGAGCATCTGCCCGATGGTGATGCCGTAACTGGCCATGCGCTGGGCATCGATGATGACTTGCAGCTCCCGCTCGGTCCCGCCATAAACATTGACAAAGCCCACGCCCGGCACGCGCTCGATGCGCTCTTTGACGACATCGTTGGCGAAATCGCCATAGGTGTGCATGGGGCGGCTGTTGTCACCCGTGCGCAGCAGCGACATCCAGGTGATCGGATTATCCTGTGCCCCTGCCGTTTGCAGCGTGGGCTTGAGCGCTTCGGCCGGATAGCTGGGCACCCGGTCCAATCGGCTGGCCACGAGCAGCAGGGCTTTGTCCATGTCGGTGCCGACATTGAACTCCAGCGTGATCTCGCCGACCGAATCCCGCGAGGCGGAGGTCATCTCCGCCAGGCCTTCGACACCGGCGAGGACCTCTTCCTGCTGGTTGATGATCTCCCGCTCGATCTCGGCAGGCGCGGCGCCTGGCCAGATGGTCTGGATATTGATGACCGGATTCTGCACATCCGGCGCCAGCTGCACCGGAATGGTGGACAGTGCGAGCACGCCGAACATGACGGTCATCAGCACGATGCTAATCACCGCGATGGGGCGGGTGATGGCGCCGCGAATCAGGTTCACGAATCGGCTCCGCCGGGCGGCTCAAAGCGCACGGCCTGGCCGGGCCGTAGGCGCTCGTTTCCGCGAATGACCACCAGTTCTCCGGCGGCCAGCCCCTCACGCACGACGAGCCGGTTGCCCACCGCTTCGCCGAGCGTGACCGGGCGAACGGCGGCCTGGCCATCCTCGACCACGTAGACGGTGGCGGCGTCTCCACGTCGGTTGATCGCATCCTTGTGGACGGTGAGCGCGTCCGAGGTGCCGGCCAGTGGCAATAGCACCCGGGCCGAGGCATTCGCGGCCAGCCCCTCAAGATCCGCTGGGATCTCTGCGGTGACCCGGATCGGGCGCGTGCGGGTGGCGGGGTTCTCGGCCGGCACGATGGCGCGGATGCGGCCGGGTACCGAGGCGCCGGCCAGCTCGACCGTCACCGGCGTACCGGCATCCAGTCCGCGTAGACGATTGGCCGGTACGTCAGCCTCGATTTCAAAAGCGGCGGGATTGACCAGGTTGACCACGGGCTGGCCGCGGTTGACCCAGGCGCCGACATTGCTGGGCCGCGCGGTGACGACACCGGGAAACGGCGCCTTGACCAGGCCCCAGTCGTAGTCAGTCTGTGCGGAAGCCACATTGACACGGGCCAGCTGTACATCGGCTTCGGCCACGCCCAGCTCGGCCGTGCGTTGGTCCAGCAGTGATTCGGAGAACGCTGAAGAACCCCGCAGGGCCTGGACGCGCTGCATTTGTTCCCGGGCGAGGACGGCCTGCGCCTCAGCCCGGGCGAGATCCGCCTTGGCCAGTGCCAGTGTCGAAGTCTGCGATTTGCGGTCCAGTTCGGCCAGCACCGCCCCGGTGCGCACGGTGTCGCCGACATCGACGGCATAGCGAATAATTGTGCCGGCGGTGCGGGCGGCGATCTCGCCGGCTTCGGGCGCGACCACGCGGGCGACGATCCGTAGCTGTCCAGCCGTGCTGGCCACCCGGACGGGGTCCACCTGTACCGGGGTTGCGGGCGGTTGCGCCCATGCCAACCCCATGCCCAGTAGCGCGACCAGGCCAATCCATGTTCTCACCGGTGTCCCCCTGCGTATTCTGCTGTACGGCTGTATCTGGCGTGAAAGTCTACTCGCTTGCAGGCGACCCGCGGCATGGCGGGGAAACGACAGCGGCGCTAGCTGGCCAGCAGCCAGATACCGACGGCCCACATCAGCACGGCGGAAACGCGGTTGAGCCAGCGGGCGTGCCCGCCACGGGTCAGCCAACGCGCCAGCGTGCGCCCGCCCTGCGCGTAGGCCAGCAGGCAGACGAATTCGATACACAGGAGAATGACCAGCAGGGCGGTCAGCTGTGGCGCCAGCGCCCGGGCGGGGTCGATGAACGGAGGCAGCAGGGCCGCATTAAAGGCCCAGGCCTTGGGGTTGGAGGCGGCCGTGACAAACCCCTGCAACGCCAGCTGAGCCCGGCTCTGGTCCCCGGTGGCCGCCGTTGCCTCCAACGTCGGCGGCGGGCTGAGCCAGCACTGCCAACCCGACCAGAACAGATAGGCCGCGCCGGCGATCTTGAAGAGGGCAAAGGCGACGGGCGCACCGAGTATCAGGCTGCCGACACCCAACACGGCCGCAGCCGCCACCAGACCCACACCGACCAGCTCGCCCGCCATCATCCACAGCGTACGCCGCAGGCCCAGGCGAATGCCCAGTGACATGGCCAGCGTCATGCAAAGGCCGGGTGACGCCGCGATGAAAAAGAAACTGGCAGCAAAGGCCAGCAAGACGGTGGTGTCCTGCATGGGGAGCGAGGCGGCGGCGGGCTAGCTGGCTGAGTCGTCGTGGTCGGTCGATTCGCGCCGGTGCTGATCCAAGCGGCGATCGGCCTGGTCGCGCTCCTTGGCCTCCTGCTTGCGCTGGGCTGCTGGGCGGCCGAATCGCACGCGATTCTCGTCCGCGACCCGCGCGGCCGTTTCGCGGGCCTTACGCTTGCGAACGCGATTGAGATTCGTGACCTTACCCATGACTTGCCGTGATGCTGACTGCGTCCAGTGTAGCTGCTGCCGGGGGTCTACTGGATCTTGTGATCCAGGTGATACCCGGCGTGGTCGTCCTCGCCCAGTGTCTTGACCAGCCAGGGCAGCGCCTCGGCCAGTTGCGAGGGCAGGGTCCAGGGCGGGTTGATGACATACAGCCCGCTGCCGAACATGCCAAAGCCGTCGCTGGGTTGGCGCTTGACGTTGAGCTCGACCTGCAGCCAGTTGTCGGGTGCCAATCGGTGCAGCCTGCGCAGCATGGCATCCGCACTTTGTCTGGCCAGCCGCGGGTACCAGACGACATAGGTGCCGGTCGCAAAACGGCGGATGGCAGCCTCCACTGACGAAGCCACTGCCGAGAAGTCCTGCTTGTTTTCGTAGGACGGATCCATGAGCACCAGACCCCGGCGGCTGGCGGGGGGAACCTGCCCGAGCAGGCCTTTGAAACCATCGCCGTGTTCGATGCGCACCGCGCGCTGGCCGCGAAACTGGGTGGTCAGATTCTGATGTTCGGTGGGATGCAAATCGAAGGCGCGCAGCCGGTCCACATCGCGCATCAGGGACTGCATGATCGCGCTTGATCCGGGGTAGACCTGCAGCTCGCCCGACGGGTTGAAGTGATGCAGCACGCCCAGGTAGCGCTGCAGCAAGGCCGGCGGCGAATCGGCGTTCCACAGCCGGCCGATGCCTCGCGTGGCTTCGCCGGTTTTACGCGCCTGCTCGCTGTCGAGCCTGTGCTGCGCCGCACCTGCGTGGGTGTCGATCAGATAAACCGGCGCAGGTTTACGCTGCAGATACTCAATGATGGCCGTCAGAACCGCATGCTTGAGTACGTCGGCATGGTTGCCGGCATGAAAACCGTGGCGGTAACTGAGCACGAGCGGACTCCGGGCAGCGGGCGCAGCAGTCTAGCAACCCGTCGTTTTTGGACCCGCTGGCTGGTGTGGCTCGGGGTCTAATGCGAGAGAGACGGCTTGGCGACAGGCGTGACGCAGATACAGCGCTGCTCGCTCAGCGAGTCCAGTGCATGCCGGATGAGCTCGGCTTCGTTGGTGCCATTGGCGGGATACACGGCCATGCCGATGTCGGCTCGGGCGCTGGCCTGGCGAGTCGGGGTGAGCGGATATGGCCCCATCAACCGCCGGCGAATCCGGTCACGCGCTGCGATGATGGCCGGTTCGGTGGCGCAGCCTGCCAACAAAATGGCCACCCGGCCTGGGCCGATTCGGTGGACCATGTCCCCGGCCCGCAGAGCGGCGGTGAGCCGTTGCTCGGCCTGGCGCAGCAGGGCGGTGGATTCACCATCATTCAAGGGTGCGCCATAGGCCGGCGTAAAGGTGGTGTCCATGACCAATAGTCCGCATCCGCCGGATGATTGCGGCTGGCCCGCAATGTGCTGACGGACCGCCATTCGAAGCGCTTGGTCATGCAAGTGCAAAGAGGGTTCGGGGATGGATACAGGGTCATGTCGATGCGCGGGTCTCGCGGCTGCTCGAGCCCGACGAACCGCATTGCTGATCGCTTCGGCCAGCAGCGCCGAATTTAGATCCTGTTTGGGAAGAAAGTCGCTGCTTCCCAGTTTCATGGCTTCCACGGCCAGTCGCAGGTCGCTCTCGCCGCTGAGCATGATCACCGGCGGGGTTTGCACGGCGGTTGCGCGCGCCTGAGCCAACAGGTCCAGGCCGGTCGTGCTGGGTAGCCGGTAGTCGAGCAATACACAGTCGTAGCCCGCGGTGAACTGCTCGCTGGTGAGGTCAACGGCGTCCTCGGCGACACTGATGTCGCTCTCCGGACAGGCTGAACTCAACATGCTACGGATCAGGGCCTGATCGGTGGGACAGTCGTCGATTACCAAAAGCTTCATCGGGTTCGCCTTGCCTGTTCTCTGCGGACGATGGAGGTGCGATGAGTCCTTAACGACGTCCAGGCACAAAACTAAAGCTGGGCAGGCGCTGACGGCTGGCGTCATGACGACGGCTGCGATCGAAGCTGGCCTGCGGTCAGCGTTGGGACGGGTGATGGCGAATGGCGTCCACCAAATCTTGCTTGTTCATCCGACTGCGGCCCGTGATCTGGAGTTCGGCAGCGCGGTTGCGAAGCTGCTCGACGGTGCGAGACTCCAGCCGCGTGTTGGGGTTGCCCGTGCCCTGGGTGGTGGTATTGGGCGTGCGGCCGTCCTCCCGGCGCTGGTTGTTCACGGTGCGGGCGGCGATGGACTTCGCCTCATCCACCCTGCGGCCGCGCTCCAACTCGCTTTGTTTGACGTGTTCGTACTGGCGTTCGTCTTTTGGTGTCCATGCTTGGGGCATCGTGTCTCTCCTGATGCGGGTCAGGCACCGCGGGCCGCATCGCTGTGCGGTTGCGTGGAAACGATCTGGCTGCGCATGTCTTCGATGACCAGGTGCCGATACTTGACCGCATAGCGCACCGGCAGGTGAGCGAGTGCCTGCCGGGCACGTGCTTCGGCTGCATCGGAGGGTGCGTTCACCAGAATGAACTCGCAGCCGCGGCGTGCCAGTTCGAGTTGCTTTTCTCGAACGGGCAGGCTCGCGCCAATGGACGCGAACAGGCCGGGCTTGCGCAGATTCTCTTCGGCGGCTTCGCGCATTTGCTCGGCCGGAACAATGGTGAGGTCATCGGCCTGAAACCCTGCATTGCTCAGGTAGTCGTGCGCAGCCGTCGCGTCGCCTTCGTGGTCGAAGCCCACAACCAGATAGCCGGTGGGATAGAACATGCCGGCTTCGCTGCGTTGATTGCCGGTGGATTGTTCGCTGAGTTTGCTCATAACGCTGCTCCTTGCAGACCTGAGGCCCCGACGCTGTCGTCGGGACCTGTGGTGATGGATTACTGCTTGCGGGCCTGACGGATGGCGTCGCGCGCACGATCGGCGATGGCGACTAGGGGGCCAAGCGCAAGGTTGCCAGCGGCAGACGTGGGCCCGTTCGGATGCGGACGCGTCGGTGCCGTGGCTTCGGCAGCTCGGTAGATCGACGCCAGCGACTCCAGTTTGTCCGGCGATACGGACTGCTCGATTTTCGGGAACTCCGTGTGTTCCTCGGCTTCGGCGTGCTGGATGACGTCGTCGCGCAGCCGGGTGATCAAAGAGTCGAACTCCGGATCATCCACATCCAGACGTTCCAGGCGCGCAAGCAGCTCCTCGGCCTGTGACTCTTCCTCAATGCGGCGTTCCGCCACATCCGCACCATTGCTCGCGGAGCGGGTCAGGGGATGCAGAATTTCCTGCTCGGCGGTTTCATGCACGACCAGCTTGTGAATCAGCGCGTGCAAGGCCTCGCGCTTATCAGCGACCGAACCCGCCCGAGAAATGGCGTTGAAGCGGCGTTTGATTTCGGCATGGTCCTCGAGCACCCGGCCCAGCACGTCGTCATGCGGGCGCTGGTGGGCCTTGGTTTCGTCTTCCTTGATGCTGTCAACGGGAATGGGTTGATGTATGGACATAAGACACACTCCTGTGGGTTTGAATGAGAGGGCCCGCTGCGCCGTTTGGCGTCAACGGGCCGGTCGGGTTGCACGGCTAGACCGGGCGGTTGGCCGTCAGGGCCTGCCAGTCCGGGTTGCGGCGCGATGCAGCCCGCACGTACGAGCAGACCGGAATGACCTGCCATCCAAGGGTCTGGGCGTCCTGCATTAATGCGTCGACCAGCCGGTGCGCCAGCCCTTGGCCACGCCATTCGTCAGGCACGTAGGTGTGGTCGGCCGTGATGCTGCCGTCGGGATTGCGGCGCCAGGTCAGTTCGGCCGTGGCCCGGGTGCCGTCCAGCGGGATGTAGTAACGACCACCCCGCGTGGATTGCTCCTTGAGCACTGCCGGCGGCGTCTGCGGATGGCGGTCGCTCATCCCGCCGTGGTCTCCCCACCGAGCACGGGCAGGACGTGTCCGGTGATGTAGCTGGAGTCGGCATGGCTCGCGAAGAACACATAGGCCGGGGCCATTTCTTCGGGCTGGCCGGGGCGGCCCATGGGCGTGGCCTCGCCGAAGTCCCGGATGTCCTCGTCATCGCGCTCCGCCGGGTTCAGCGGTGTCCACACGGGGCCGGGCGCCACGCAGTTCACGCGAATCTGCTGATCGACCAGCGACTGGGCCAGCGATTTGGTCAGGGCGTGGATCGCTCCCTTGGTGGCAGAGTAATCCAGCAGACGGGACTTGCCCTCCAAGCCGGTCACCGAGCCGGTGTTGATGATCGCGCTGCCTGGCGGCATGTGGGGCACGGCGAATTTGGCCATGTAGAAATAGCCGAATACGTTGGTCCGGAACGTGGTGTCCCACTGCTCGATGCTGACCCCATCGAGGCTGTCGCGGTGGCGCTGATAGGCCGCGTTGTTCACCAGCACATCGACTCCACCCAGGGTGTCCACGGTGCGTGCGACCGCTTGCTCGCAGAACGCGGGGTCCGCCACATCGCCAGGGATGAGCAGGGCCTGGCGCCCGGCATCCTGGATGTGGCGGGCCGTGGTCTCTGCGTCCGCCTGTTCCTCCGGCAGGTAGACGATGGCGACGTCGGCACCCTCGCGGGCGAACAGGGTCGCCACCGAGCGCCCGATGCCGGAATCGCCGCCGGTAATCAGGGCGGTGCGGTTCTTGAGCTTGTCGGCGGGGCGATACGCGGCCCCGGTAAAGCGGGGTTGCGGGTTCATGTTGGATTCCCGACCGGGTGGCCGCATGTTCTGGTCGGGAAATGGGGGGTGAATCTGGTCGGTCATCCAATGTCCTCCAGGTTTCGATGGTCACAACACGCCGCGTTCCAGCGGCCCGTTGGTTGCGCCCTCCCTCCGTACCTCTGTGACTCGTATCCAGCGATGGTGTTCCGCAGACCCTGCACTCGATGTTCTGACAGCCCGGGCGCGGATGGGTCGGGGTGTGCCTGTTTTGAACAATGCGTGGGCGGCATCCGCCCACGGTGCGGACGGTTGATCACAGGGGCGTCGGCGTGGTCGGGGAGACTCGGCGTGCTGTGCAGCCGCGAGGCCGTTTTCCGGGCGGTCCCGCCGGGCGGCCGGTGACCAAGGCGGTGCGGGGGGTTGCTATAATCCGCGGCTCGGCAGCCCCGCGGTCTGCCAGTCGCGTTTCCTGGGCATTCGCGCTGCCCATCCAGCCTGCAAGCTCGTGAAACAACAACGCCTTTATCGAGTCGCCTTTATCAATAAAGGCCAACTCTACGAAGTCTATGCCCGCAGCGTGGCATCCAGTGACCTATACGGCTTCATCGAAATCGAGGAGCTGGTCTTTGGTGAGCGCAGTTCGGTGGTGATCGATCCGTCCGAGGAGAAGCTCGCGGCGGAATTCGATAACGTCAAGCGCTCCTTTATCCCCATGCATGCCGTCGTGCGCATCGACGAGGTCGACAAGCGTGGTAGCGCCAAGATGACCCCGGTGGGGGATTCTTCCAACGTGACGCCGTTTCCCCTGTATACCCAGGGCAAGTCAGACCCCAGCTGATGCGGTTTGCCTACCTCGGCAGTGGCAGTCGCGGCAATGCGGCCGTGATCAGTGCCGGGGCCACGCATGTCCTGCTGGATTGCGGCTTTCCGGCCAGCGAGGCCGAGCGCAGGCTGCAGCGACTGGGGCTGGAGGCAGCGGATCTGGCAGCGGTGCTGGTCACGCATGAGCACGGCGACCACATCGGTGGTGTGAGCGCCCTGGCCAGACGCCACGGGCTGGCCGTTTACATGACGCTGGGCACGCGGGCAGCCGGCAAGATGCACCCGGCTGTCGATGTGCGGGTGATTGACGGTCACAGCCCTTTGACCATCGATGCGCTGGAGGTGCTGCCGTATCCCGTGCCGCACGATGCCCGCCAGCCCTGCCAGTTCGTGTTTCACGACGGCCAATGGCGTTTGGGTGTGCTGTCGGATGCCGGCTGTATCACCCCGCATATCCGCGACATGCTGGCGCCCTGCGACGCTCTGGCCATTGAGTTCAATCACGATGTCGACATGCTGGCGCGAGGGCCGTATCCGCCCAGCCTCAAAACCCGGGTGGGTGGACGTTTGGGGCATCTGAGCAATTGCCAGTCGGCCGCGCTACTGGCGGACATCGGTGCCGAGCGCCTCCAGCACCTGGTACTGGCGCATCTTTCCGAACAGAACAACTCGCCGGCATTGGCGCAGCAAGCCGCTGCGACCGCGCTGGCGGTGGACCCGGACTGGGTCCAGCTAGCCGACCAGGCGGATGGCCTGGATTGGCGACAACTGGCCATGCGCTGACGCATGGTCTTTCGATTGACGACGTTAGCTACAGGAACGCACTGATGACCACTCGCATGCTGCTCGGCCAGGCGGCCTTGTCCGACTTCCGTCTGGAGCGCCTGAACGCGGCACTGGAAGAGGCGGGCAGCGCCGCCCGCGTCCAGGACTCGGCCTGGGTTTATCTGGTCGATGCCGGCGAGGCTGTGGACTGGTCCGTGCTCGAACAACTGCTCCCCGGGGTGACGACTCAGGCGCCCGAGGGCGACGAGCCCTGTTACGTCCTGCCTCGCGCCGGCACGCTGTCGCCCTGGTCAAGCAAGGCCACGGACATTGCCCGGGTCTGTGGGCTGGATGTGCGGCGTCTGGAGCGGGGACGCCTGCTGATGTTGACCGCCGCGCCCGATGCGGCGGCCTTGCCGCGGCTGCACGATCGCATGACCGAACAGACCCGTTCGGTGCTGGATAATCTGGACGACGTCTTCGCGACACCGGCGCGTCGGCCGCTGCGTCATATCCCGCTGGGCGATGATGCGCTGGCCTCGCTGCGAGCCGCCGACGCGGAACTGGGACTGGCCTTGTCCGAGGACGAGTTGGCGTATCTGGCCGATTTCTACCGCGAGGCCGGCCGCCCGCCAACCGACGCCGAACTGATGATGTTCGCGCAGATCAACTCCGAGCACTGCCGCCACAAAATCTTCAACGCCCGTTTCACCATTGACGGCGAGCCGCAGGATCAGTCGCTATTCGACATGATTCGTGCCAGCTATGCCGCTTCACCGGGGGGCATTCTCTCCGCCTACAAGGACAACGCGGCGGTGCTGGAGGCTGTCCCGAGCGGCCAGTTCCGCGTGGGGGGCGATCCGGCTTACGTGCTGTCCGAGGAGCCGTCGCATATCTCGATCAAGGTCGAGACGCATAACCACCCGACGGCGATTTCGCCAGACCCGGGTGCCGCCACCGGTGCCGGTGGCGAGATTCGTGACGAGGCAGCCACGGGTCGTGGGGGCTATACCAAGGCCGGGCTTTGCGGGTTTTCGGTCTCGAATCTCAAGCTGCCGGGCCTGCCGCGGCCTTGGGAGGTCGATGTTGGCAAGCCCGGCCATATGGCCAGCGCGCTGCAGATCATGCTGGAAGGGCCCATCGGGGCGGCCAGCTACAACAACGAGTTCGGCCGCCCGAACCTGACGGGGTATTTCCGCAGCTTTGAGCAAACCGTCAATGGCGAGCTGCGTGGCTACCACAAGCCGATCATGATTGCCGGTGGCCTGGGCAGTGTGCGGGACGGGCATGTGGAGAAGCTGCCGGTTCCAGTGGACGCCAAACTGATCGTGCTGGGCGGCCCGGCCATGCTCATCGGCCTCGGCGGCGGCGCGGCCAGCTCCGTCGGCGCCGGCGAGGGGCAGGAGTCGCTGGACTTCGCGTCCGTGCAACGGGCCAATCCGGAAATGCAGCGTCGGGCGCAGGAAGTCATCGACCGCTGCTGTGCCCAGGGCGAGTCCAATCCGATTCTCTCCATTCACGACGTGGGCGCCGGCGGTATTTCCAATGCCCTGCCTGAAATCATCGATGAGGACGGCCGCGGTGGTCTGATCCGGCTCAGCGATGTCCATTCGGCCGACCCCTCGTTGTCGCCGATGGAAATCTGGAGCAACGAGTCGCAGGAACGCTATGTGTTGGCGATTGCCGGCGAGTCTCTGGCGGGTTTCGCGGCCATTGCCGAACGCGAGCGTTGTCCGTTTGCCGTGGTGGGCGAGGCCAAGGCCCGTCCGCAGCTTGAAGTGCTCGATCATGCGGGTGGGCATGCGGTGGATATGCCCATGCCGGTTCTGCTGGGCAAGACACCCAAAATGCATCGGGACGTCACCCGGCTGGCCTCGCCCGGCGACGGTTGGCGTGGCGAACAGGTCGAATTGGCCGATGCCATCGACCGCGTGCTGCGTTTGCCTGGTGTTGGCTCCAAGCAATTTCTGATCACGATCGGCGATCGCTGCATCACCGGGCTGGTCGCGCGTGACCAGATGGTGGGGCCCTGGCAGACGCCGGTGGCTGACTGCGCCGTGACCGCCGGGGGCTACACCGGCCATGTGGGCGAAGCCATGGCCATGGGCGAGCGCACCCCCGTCGCGCTGCTCAATGCCGCGGCCTCTGCGCGCATGGCGGTGGGGGAGGCCATCACCAATCTTCTGGCCGCCGATGTGCCAAGGCTGGATCGGATTCGCCTGTCCGCCAACTGGATGGCTGCCTGCGGCGAGCCCGGCGAGGATGCGCGCTTGTACGATGCGGTCCGCGCCGTCGGCGCCGAGCTCTGTCCGGCGCTGGGTGTGGCCATTCCCGTGGGCAAGGATTCGCTGTCCATGCGCACGCGGTGGCAGTCAGACGGCCAGGCGCGTCAGATGAGTGCGCCGATGTCTCTGATCGTCACGGCTTTTTCTGCGGTCGAGGATGTGCGTCAGACGCTCACGCCCGTATTGTCCGGGCGGCGTGACACCGGGCTGTTGCTCGTCACGCCGGCGGGTGCCGGCATGCGGCTAGGGGCCAGCGCCCTGACCCAGGTCTACGGTCAGATCGGGGATGTACCGCCAGATCTGGATGATCCCGCGGGCTTCAAGGCCTTTGTCGACACGCTGATCGCGCAGCGTCAGGCCGGGCGGTTGCTGGCCTATCACGACCGTTCGGATGGTGGACTGCTGGCCACGCTGCTGGAGATGGCTTTCGCCAGCCGTTGCGGTCTGGACATTGATCTGGCGGGCCAGCCGGCGGTGCCGATGCTGTTCAATGAGGAACTAGGCGCTGTGATCGAGGTGGCTGCAGACGATCGCGCCTCGGTTGAGCAGGCGTTTACCCAGGCGGGTGCGACGGTGACCGCGCTGGGCCGGGCCACTGATGACGGCCTGATCCGTCTGCGTGACGGCGAGCAGTCGCTGTTCGAGGCCACCCGGAGCACGCTGCAACAGGCCTGGGCCGAGACCAGCTGGCAGATGCAGCGTCTGCGCGACAATCCGGCGGGCGCGGACAGCGAGTACGCGGCGCTGCTGGATGATGCCGACCCGGGTTTGCATGCCAAGCTCAGTTTCGACGTCGATGACGATGTCGCCGCGCCCTACCTGAATCTGTCGCGGCCTCGCGTGGCTGTGCTGCGCGAGCAGGGCGTGAACAGCGCCCGCGAGATGGCCTTTGCGTTCCATGCCGCCGGCTTTGAAGCGGTGGATGTGCATATGTCGGATCTACTCGATCGCGGCCAGCATCTGGATGGTTTTGCCGGATTGGTGGCGCCGGGTGGGTTCTCCTACGGTGACGTGCTGGGTGCAGGTCGTGGCTGGGCCGGGTCGATCCGCTTCCACGCCACCTTGGCCGAGCGGTTCCGCCAGTTTGCGGAGCGCGATGATCGATTCCTGCTGGGCATTTGCAACGGCTGTCAGATGATGGCGGAGCTGCGTGATCTCATCCCGGGGGCCGAACAGTGGCCGCATTTTGTCCGGAACGCCTCGGAGCAGTTCGAAGGGCGGGTAGCGATGGTGCAGATTCCCGAATCCAGCGATTCGCTATTCCTTGAAGGCATGCAGGGTTCGCGCATGCCGGTGGCGGTTTCGCATGGCGAGGGACGGGCCTTGTTCGCATCGACCGATGCCCAGGCGCAGCTGACGGCCAGCGGCGGCATCGCGTTGCAGTACGTGGACAACCGGGGCGGGGTGACCGAAACCTATCCCGCCAACCCCAACGGTTCGCCTGCCGGGATTGCCGGTGTGACCGCGGCCAACGGCCGCGCCCTGATCATGATGCCGCACCCCGAGCGGGTGATTCGCAGTCTCAGCAATTCCTGGCGCGACCCGGCCTGGGGCGAGTATGGCCCGTGGATGCGGATGTTCCGCAACGCCCGCCGCTGGGTCGGATAGCGCCGGGTCCGATCTGCCGGTGGCGCGGAGGCCGTTAGTCCGGTGTGGACGCGGGCTCCGCGCCCGGTGGGTTCTTGAACCACAGGTCGCGCTGGGGAAACGGAATGGTGACCCCGTGCGCCCGGAATGCCTGGTCGATGGCAAAGCGCAGTTCACTGGCGATGAGATAGCGTTTGGTGACATCGCGGACATGGCACTTGAGTTCGAAGTCCAGGGATGAGTCGCCGAAGTTCGAAAACCAGACCAGCGGTTTGGGTGCCAGGTTCTGGTCACCGCCTAGCACCAGGGGGTGATCCTCGGCGGCCTGAAGCAGCAGGCGCTGCACCAGCGTGGTGTCGCTGCCATAGGCCACGCCGACACCCACCGTAATCCGGCCATAGGTATCCCGGAGCATCCAGTTGGTCACGTGGTTCGACAGCAGGTCGGAGTTGGGCACGATGACGTGCTGCCGGTTGAGCGTTTCGATTTCGGTTGCGCGAATCCGCACCTTGCGGACATAGCCTTCGGTGCCGTTGACCTCGATAAAGTCGCCTGTGCGGATCGGTCGCTCGAAGAGCAGAATCAGACCCGAGACGAAATTGTTGACGATGTTCTGCAGGCCAAAGCCGATGCCGACGCCCAGCGCGCCAGCGATGATCGCGAACTTGGTCAGGTCGACGCCGCCGATCGCCAGGCCAACAAGCACAGCGATCACGAAGGCAGCGTAGCCAAACAGGGTGGCGACCGATTCGCGCAGCGAGGCATCCAGCGGGGTGCGGGCGAGCCAGGTCGTCTCGAGCCGATGGGCGAGCCAGCGGAACAGGGTGACCAGGGCAAAGAACACGACAGCGCCCAGCAACATCTGGCCGGGGACGAGGTGGATGTCCCCGATGCGGATACCGGAGTTCAGCAAGCGCTCGATGGCCTGCTCGCTGACCGCGCCCAGTCCCCATTGGTCGAGCAGGGCCAGGGGAATGGCGATCCAGATAATGCTAACCAGCGCCCAATGGGCCCAGGTCACTTCACGTAGCGGTTCGTCCGGCTCGGCGCCCGCCCGTTCACGCAGTCGCCGTTGCCAGCCCAGCTGTCCGCAGGCGATGCCGGCAGCCAGTCGCCCGAGCAGGCCGGTGACCAGGGCGGCGACAGCCACCAGCGCAGCGGACTTGGCGATATGTAGATACGGCCAGACGGGGTCGGTGAACCAACGCGCCTGCAGGCCATACCAGGCCAGGCCAGCGGCCAATGCGATCAGCAAGGCAAAGAGGGCAATCCAGCGCACGAAGTCGTCTCCAGCAGGGCGTCGAAGGTTGTGGATAGTGCAGCGGCGCGCGGCAACCGCGTCGGCTTACTGCGGGCGGTTCGGCCGGGTCGCCCCATTTAGGCCCAGCCCCCGTTCATAGATGCGATTAAGCCACGGATCGGGCATCCGGGCCGCGTAGCCAAGCTTCATGACCTGGTTCATCGTGGCCTGGCGCCAGACGCCATTGCGCGCGTATCGAATCGACGAAGTGATCGCGCGCGGAGCCAATCGCCGCGGTGGCCCGAGGCGGCGTAGCCGCAGCGACAGCGCCGTGTCTTCGAAGATGTAGCGTTCGGGCACGGCCGGCGCAGCCAACAGGCTGCGATAAAAGAAGATGCAATGGTCCAGATACACGATGCCGCTGCGGTCCATGCGGATCCGGTTGGAGTAATACGAGGTCCAGTCCAACAGCGGGTGCGCGTGATCGAAGGCATGGGTAAAGCCCCCCCACGGGATCGAGCGGTCCAGCGCCAGCAGGGCGGGTATGGCCGTCGGCTCGAGGCGGCTGCGCGGGTGGTGTAATAGCACGCGCTCATAGCGGGCGGCCTCGATGCCGACATTGAGCCGTTGTGCCCGACTGCTGTCCGGACAGTTGATGAGTCGGCAACCGGCGTCGCGGGCACAGTCGGCTGTCCCGTCACGGCTGTTGTTGTCGACCACGATGCATTCGATGTGCGGAGCCGACATGAGCTGTTGCAGCGTGTCCGGCAGCCAGCCCAGCGCCATTTCCTCGCTGGTCGGCAGAATGATGCTGAGCATGGGCTAGGTGGCCGAGCAGGCGCCTCCACCCAGCACACAGAACTTCGCGCAATGGGGGTGATTGAGGCGGACGGGTCGCAGCGACTGTTTGAGGCTGCGGCCCAGCTCGAAGCCAGCGTCATACGGCAGCAAGGTGCAGGCGGCGACCACGGGATGCGGTTCACCCTTGCGGTGGATGACCATGCGCGAGGTGGCGCACATCATGTCATCCGGGCTGACATTGAGAATGCCCCAGCAGGCCGTGGTGATCTCCGGTACTTCAGCCTGTTCATCCATTTCCGGGAACAGGATTAGATGATGCGGGTCGTCCACATTGATGTGGATGTTCTCGTCGGCGAACAGCTGCCGAAATCCTTCGCGCATGGCAGCGTCATCTTCTCCCCAACAGGTGCGGCCCGCTGCGGACAGGTTGAAGCCCTGGGACGACAACCATCGCAGCCCTTTGAGCATGGGTGCCCAGCTGCGCGGGCCGCGCTCGGTTTCGTGTTGTGGCTGCGCGTAATGGTCGACAGACACGCGAACTTCAAGCTGGTCACCGTAGCGCTGCTGCAGTTCCAGCAGGGTCTCGGCACGCTTTTCCATGGGGCGCATGGCGTTGGTCAGCACCAGGGCGCGAAAACCTCGGGCCAGCGTGTCTTCCAGCATGGGCATAAAGTCCGGGTTCATGAATGGCTCGCCGCCGGTGAAGCCGATTTCTTCGGTGCCGAGCTGCTCGCGCTCAATCTCGTCCAGGTAGCCGGCCACCTCCGCAGCCGTCAGATAGACCAGCGCGTCATTGCTGGGTGTGGATTCGATGTAGCAATTGACGCAGGCCAGGTTGCACAGCGTGCCGGTGTTAAACCAGAGCGTCCTCAGGGCGATGGGATCGACCCAGGCGCGGGTTTCGCCCTTGGCCGTGCGCAGTGGATCGCTGAACTTCAGCGGGTGTTCCGTGCCACCGTCCATTAGCAGCAGGCCGCGGCGCCGGAGGCGTCCGTCTGCGAGGCATAGGGCACATCGGTGCCGCAGTCCGGGAAGATGCCGTAGTGCGTGGAGAAATCACCGATGAACTCGAAATGTTCGGCAAAACGGGTGTCGGCCAACATGCGCCAGGTGTTACCGCACACGGGCATGATCTTGCCCGTTGGGAAGTGGTGATGCGCATCGAGGTCAAACGCCGCAGCGCAGTGTTCGATGCTGCCCAGATACTTCACCGCCTGACCGTAGTCCTCGCAGGCCGGTTCCAGTCCCTCGAGTTTGAACAGGCGGTAGGTCACCGACCAGAAGCGAATATCGCCCAGCTTCTCGCTCACGGCTTCGTTGAGTATCTCCAGAGGCTCGGAATGCACGATGCGCGGATCGTCAAAGCCATTGCGCTTGGCCAGATGATGGAAATCGTTCCAGTACAAGGCTCCGGAGAGGCACTCACCGTAGAGCACCGGGTCGTTGACCAGGGTGTCCGGAATGCGCCGGTCGGCGTAGATGTCGCTGAAGTACAGCTCACCACCGGGTTTGAGCACGCGATGTGCTTCCCGCAACACCGCGGCCTTGTCCATGGCGAGGTTGATGACGCAGTTGGAGATGATGATGTCGAAGTCGGCATCGGCCAGGCCGACGGCATCCAGCCGTTCGATGTCGCCTTCGAGAAACTGCGTGTTGGGCTGGGCGTAACCCCATTGCTCGGCGTGGTAGGCCTCGTGACGGCGGGCGACGGCCAGCTGCTCGGGGGTCATGTCGATACCGACCACTGAACCCTGATCGCCGACCAGGCGGGCGACCACATAGGCGTCGCGACCGGAGCCCGAGCCCAGGTCCAGCACGCGCATGCCGTCGAGCTGATCGGGAATGGCCAGTCCGCAGCCGTAGTACTTCATCAGCACTTCATCGTGGACCTGGCTCAAGGCCTCACGGACATGGCGGGGGTGGCTGACGGTGGTGCAGCAGGCGTTGGTTTTCAGGTCGTCGGAGCCCTGAAGCACCTGACCGTAATAGTCCTGTACTGCAGCGCGTCGGGTGTTGACGGTGTCATCCATGGTGGCTTCTCGATGTCTTGTATTGAGGCAGACCGGCCAGATGTCACCAATTTATCGCAGCTGGCCGCCTGCATGTTGATTCGAGCAGACCGGGTGTCTGGATGAAGCAGGCAGGCCCACCACATCGAGAGTGCGCCTAGCCTGCGGCCAGTCCGAGCAGTAACAGGCCCAGTAGGGCGACGACGGTGGCCACCGCCCAGATGTAGCGTCGGAGCAGGCGATGGGCCTGTGTCTGGCTCATGGGTTTGGCCGGCACGACATCGCTGGGCTGCGGGTCCGACGCCGCATCGCGGCGGCGTCGAACCTTGATGGCCAGCAGGGCTCCAACCGCGGCCAGCGCAGCCAGTGTGGGTAGCGCGACCAGCCAAAAGGCGGTTGCTGCAGACATGCTGGCTTAGCTGATGACGCCGCAGGCCACCCGGCTGCCACCACCACCCAGCTTCTTCGGCGTATCGGAAAAGTTGTCGCCGCCCGCGTGAATCATCAGGGCGCGGCCCTTGAGGTCCTGCTTGGTCAGGCGTGGCGCCAGGACGGCATGGCTGGCGGTCCCGTCATCGGCGACGAACAGTGGCGGCAGGTCACCCAGGTGGCCATTGCCCCAGGGGGTGCCGTGCTGGCCAGTTCCCTTGGGGTCGTAATGGCTGCCTGCAGCGGCGGCTGCCACGGTTGTGCCGTTCTTATCCGCCGGTTCGCAACTGCCATTTTCATGCAGATGAAAACCGTGCAGCCCAGGCGCCAGGCCCTGCAGGTCGGGCTTGAGGACCAGGCCGTACTCGGTTTGTTCAAAAGTGACGGTGCCGAGGGCCTCGCCCACACCGTCCGTGCTGACAGACGACAGGGTGACGGAGCTGGCAGCGCCGGCCGAGCCGGCACAGGCCGCCAGCGCGGCGCAAAGGGATAACGTGGATAGGGTGCGAGTCATGTAGCAGCCTCCTTGCTGTGAAACGGTGGTATCCGGCGGCCCGGTCAGGTGGACCACGCCCGGGCCGGTCGTGTTCCCGGCGAATAATGGCGTGGCCAGCGTTGTGTTAGCAGACTGCGTGCCGTCGCGGCGCGAATCAAGTGCTGTGGTCAACGCCAGGTGACTGGTCGGCGTCGGTCTGCGCGCGCAGCAGCGATTGGATCGATGAGAAGTCCAATCGGCCGTGGCCGGCTTGCCGATGCAAGGCATAGAGCGAACGGGCCAGCGCGCCCATGGGGGTGGAGGCGCCTTCGTGCTGGGCGGCATCCAGCGCCAGTCCCAGATCTTTATGCATCAGGTCGACCATGAAGCCGCCCTGGTAGCCCTTGGAGGCGGGGGCGTTTTCCATGACGCCAGGCCAGGGGTTGTAGACTTCCAGCGACCAGTTGCGGCCCGAACTGGCGAGCATGATCTCGGAGAGTACCGACGGGTCGACGCCATGCGTTTCACCCAGTGCCAGGGCTTCTGCAGTGCCGATCATATGCACGGCCAGCAGCATGTTGTTGCAGATCTTGGCGATCTGGCCGGCGCCAGAGTCACCCGCACGCAGCACGTTCTTGCCCATGGCGCCTAGCACCGGGCGGGCGGCGTCGATATCCGCCTCGCTGCCACCGCAGATGAAGGTGAGTGTTCCGGCGGCGGCAGCGGCCACACCACCGGAAACCGGCGCATCGATCATGCGCAGGCCGCGATGCTTGGCGGCCTGGGCGACGCGGCGTGCCGTGTCAGCGGCAATCGTGGAGCTGTCGATGATCAGTGTATTTTCCGGCAGTCGGGCCAGCAGTCCGTCGTCGCCGAGATAAACCGATTCCACGATCGCGCCCGATGGCAGCATGGAAACCACCACCTCGGCTGCTTCGACGGCCTGGGCCGTGGAGTCAGCAACTCGGCAGCCGGCGTCACGCGCTGCCGCGCAGGCGGTTTCAGACAGGTCGAAAGCCTGTACATCGTGCCCGGCCTGGGCCAGGTTGGCCGCCATGGGGCCACCCATGTTGCCGAGGCCGATAAATGCAATGCGGGTCATGTCGTCTCCTCAAATGCCGGCTCGGGCCGGTCTGTGGGTGGTCTAGCCCAGGTCCGCCAGCGGCGAATCGCCGGACCAGGGTGGCGCGAAGTGTTGTTCGACCTGCGCCGCCGGGACTGCGGCAACATCGGCATGCGACCACTGTGGCGCGCCATCCTTGTCGATGAGCAGGGCGCGGATACCCTCACGAAAATCCGGCCCCATGCAGCAGCGTGCGGACATCACCAGCTCCATGCGAAAGACTTCGGCCAGCGACGCATGGCGGCTGCGGCGAATTTGAGCGTCAACCAGATGCGCCGTCATCGGGCAGCCCTTGCGCAGGGTCGCCACCGCGCGGCCCAGCCAGCGATCTTCTGTCTCGACCGCCGAGATGGCCGCCACGCAATCCGCCACGGCAGCGTGATCGGTCAGCCTGCGGATGTGCTCGCGGTGCGGGTTGATCTGACTGTGCGGTCGCAGGCCATCGGCGGCCCGTTCGAAGTCGCGAAGAATGTCGCGCAGGACCGTCTCGGCCTGGTCGCCATACGTCGCCTCGGACAAGGCGCCGAGCAAGGCCTCGCGCTGATCGCTGGCCACCATCCGATCGGCCAGGTCCAGTGCGATGGCATCGGTGGCATTGACCTGGGCGCCGGTCAATCCAAGGAATACGCCCAGGCCACCGGGCATGCGATTCAAGAACCAGGAACCTCCGACATCCGGATAAAGGCCGATGGTGATTTCCGGCATGGCCAGGCGGGAGGTCTCCGTGACTAGGCGGTGCGCCGCCCCACACATCAGGCCGATGCCCCCGCCCATGACGATGCCGCTGCCCCAGACCACGATGGGCTTGGGATAGGTATGAATTCGGTAGTCCAACCGGTATTCATCAACGAAGAAGGCTTCGGTCTCGGGTACACGCTGCCCGACGGATACCGTCTGCATGGCGTCGTACATGGCGCGGATATCACCGCCGGCGCAGAACGCTTTGTCGCCGCTGCCATCCAGCCAGACCACGGCAATGGTCGGGTCGTCAGCCCAGGCGTCCAGCTGGGCTTGCAGCGCCTGGGCCATGGGACGGCTCAGCGAGTTCAACGCCTTGGGCGCATTCAGCGTGAGTCGGCCCAGCGCGCCACGTTGTTCGATCAGGATCGGGTGGTCGGTCATGCGGCTATCCGTTGGTCCATTCCGGTGCGCGCTTTTCCAGAAACGCGGTCACGCCTTCGAGTTGGTCATCGGAGTTGAACAACTCGACGAATTCCTCGCGTTCCATGGCCAGCGCCGTTTGCAGCGGCTGACGCTCGGCGGCGTGGATCAACCGTTTACAGGCCACGACACTGCCGGGCGCCTGTCGCTGCACGCGGCCCGCCAGTTCCTGGGCCACGGCGACCGCCTCGCCGCGGTCCACGACTTCCTCGACCAGGCCAATGTCCAGCGCCGTGTCGGCATCCACACGCTCGCCGCAGAGAATCATGCGCTTGGCCCAGCCTTCTCCGACCAGCCATGGCAGGCGCTGGGTGCCGCCTGCGCAGGGCAGCAGCCCAACGCTGGCTTCGGGGAGCGCCATCTGGGCATGGGACTCGGCGATGCGCATGTCGCAGGCCAAGGCCGTCTCCAGGCCGCCGCCCATGGCGTAGCCGTTAATGGCCGCGATGGTGACCAAATCGCATTCGGCAAGCGCTTCGAACGCAAAGCCGAAGGCGCGGGCCATTTCGCTGGCAATAGCCACATCGCCGTCCGCGAAGGTCCGTAATTCGGCGCCTGCGGAGAAGAATTTTTCGCCGGCGCCCGTGACCACCAAAGCGCGGATCGACTCGTCGGATTCGAGGTCGGCCAGCAGGTCGGGCAGGGCGTTGAGCGACTCCAGCGTCCAGGTGTTGGCCGGCGGGTTGTCGATGGTGAGCACCGCGACACTGCCATCGATTGCGACTTGTAGTTGGTCCGTCATCTCAACATCTCCAGGGTGTGGTCCAGCAGGAGTCTGCGCCCCACAATGACGCGCATGATCTCGTTCGTACCTTCAAGAATCTGGTGGACGCGGGTATCGCGCACCATCCGCTCGATGGGATATTCGCGGATATAGCCGTAACCGCCGTGCAGCTGCAGCGCCGCGTTGCAGATATCGAAGCAGGCATCGGTGGCGAAGCGCTTGGCCATGGCGCAGTAGGCGGTGGCCTCCGGGTGGGCGGCGTCCAGCTTGCTGGCGGCCAGGCGAATCATCTGCCGGGCGGCGATCAAATCGGTTTGCATGTCGGCCAGGCGAAACTGGGTGGCCTGAAAGTCGGCCACGGCCTGACCGAACTGCTTGCGGCCTTTCACGTAGGCCACGGTGGTGTCCAAGGCCGCCTGCGCTGTGCCCACCGAGCAGGTGGCGATGTTCAGACGTCCACCATCCAGGCCTTTCATGGCGAACGTGAAGCCTTGGCCTTCCTCTCCGACAAGGCAGTCGACCGGCACCCGGACGTCTTCGAAGCTGATGGTTCGCGTCGGCTGGGAGTTCCAGCCCAGCTTGGTTTCCTTTTTGCCGAAACTGATGCCATCGAGATCCGCCGGCACGGCCAGACAGGAGATCCCCTTGGGTCCGGGGCCACCGGTCCGGGCCATGAGCGCCAGCACCTGGGTGGAGCCTGCGCCGGAGATGAAGCATTTGGCGCCGTTGACGACGTAATGGTCGCCGTCGCGCCGCGCCGTGGTCTTGAGGTTGGCGGCATCCGAACCGTTGCCAGGCTCGGTCAGGCAGTAGGAGGCCAGTTGCTCACCGCTCACCAGAGGGCTGACGAAGCGCTCGTGAATGGCCGGGCTGCCAAAGGCGCCGAGCATCCACGCACACATGTTGTGGATGGTCATGTAGGCGGTGGTGGAGGTGCAGCCGCGCGCGAGCTCTTCCACGATGAGGACCGAATCCAACCGCGACAGCCCTAAGCCGCCGGCGGCCTCCGGTGTATAGAGTCCCAGCAGGCCCAGTTCGGCGGCCTCGCGCAGCACATCCACCGGAAAATGGCATTGGGCATCCCATTCTGCAGCCTGTGGCGCCAACGCCTTGACCGAGAAATCCCGGGCCGCGTCGACCAGCGCCTGCTGGTCGTCAGAGAGTTCGAAATTCATGGGGCGTCCGCATGGCCGGTGTTGATTAGACGCGCGTAGCGCTGACTTTGTTCGCCAAGGACGAAGTCCACGGGCTCTGCCCAGGCATCCAGTCCGTCGGGCGTCCACCCGGAGACCGTGTATTCCATGGTCACAATGCTTTGGCCGGCGTCGCCGGCTTCGAGGGTCCAGCTCAGCGTTCCGCTGACGCTCAATTCTTGCAGCGGTCCCAAGCCGCCGGTTGCTCGCAGCAGTGCGCCGGGTCGCGCAGCACGAATTCGCATGTGTTCGATATCCACTGTTTGCCCGTTCTCAATCCAGCGCTCACACCAGCAGCCACCGACGCGGGCTTCCAGCCGAAGATGGGCGGCATCGCCCGACCAGGTATGCGCCGGATTCCACCAGCGATGGAGATCGGTCAACGTGCGATAGGCTTGCAGCGGCGGCAGATCGACCATGACTTGGTGCCGGACCAGAAAGCCGCTGGATGATTGCGCTACGACCTCGGCGGCGGCGGGCCCCGCTACGAGCAGGGCAAGCGTGTTGCCCAGCAGGCGTGCAAGCGCACGGTTCATGTCAGTACCGCTGGATGACCAGGGGCGGGGCGCCAGCGCTGGATCAGCCAGGTCAGCGCAGCCGGCATGGTCAGCAGCATGAGGACACTGATCAAAGACAGCACGACTTCCCCCGTTGATCTGGGGCCCAGCAATGCCTCCGGGTAGCCGATGAAGACGTCATAGACCAGCGTTGCCGCCGTCGGTGTGGCCAGTGCCAGTGCATGTCGCAACGGTTGCTGGGAGATGCTCAGTGCGACCAGCATGGCGATGGGCAAGGCGGCGATGAGCACGGCCAGTAAATGGGTGATGCCTAGCTGTGTGTACATCCACCAAGTTGGCTGCGGCTGTAGCGACCAGCCTATTTGCGACACCCAGCCGATGCTGTGGCTCACCAGCCACAAATACGCTACGGCCAGCGCCAGGACGATGACACTGCGTGCTGCCCAGTGTTCCAGCCCCTGAGGCATTAGCGCAGGTTGATCGACATGTTGGGGCCGGAGGCGGGCATGCCGGAATCGAACCAGCGCGAGGTGACGGTCTTGGTTTCGGTGAAGAAGCGGATCGCCTGCTTGCCGTAGGCGTGCTGATCGCCAAAGAAACTGCGTCGCCAGCCGGTGAAGCTGAAGAAGGGCAGTGGCACGGGAATGGGGATGTTAATGCCCACCTGGCCAACCTTGACCTCCGAAACGAACTTGCGGGCGGCCGCGCCCGACGCTGTAAATAGCGAGGTGCCGTTGCCGTAGGGGTTGTTGTTGATCAGGGTCAGCGCCTCGTCAAGATCGGCCGCCTCCACCAGACATAGCACCGGGCCGAAAATCTCTTCCTGGTAGATGGTCATGTCCGGGCTGACCTGCGAGAACAGCGTCGGTCCCACCCAGTTGCCGTCGGGGTAGCCTTCGACCTGACAGCCGCGGCCATCCAGCTCCAGGGTCGCCCCTTCGTCGACGCCCTGCTGGATCAACGACTCGACCCGTGCCTTGGCGGCCGGAGAAATCAATGGGCCGTAAGCGGCGTCCGGCTGGTCCCAGTGTCCTGGGTGGACCTGGGCCAGTGCTTGGCGGATATCGGTCACCCATTCCCGCGTTTCGCCGACCAGCACGGCGACCGAGATCGCCATGCAGCGCTGCCCGGCGGCGCCGACGGAGGCACCGACAATGTTGTTGATGACCTGTTGCTTGTCCGCATCGGGCATCACCACCATGTGGTTCTTGGCCCCGGCGAAGCACTGGGCCCGCTTCAGGTGTTGGGTGGCGGTGCGGTAGACATGCTCGGCCACCGGCACCGACCCGACAAACGACACGGTGGCAATGCCCTCGTGCTCCATCAGGTACTGCACCTGCTGCTTCCCACCATGGATGACCTGCAGCAGGGCAGGCGGGAAACCGGCTTCGACGAACAACTCGGCCAGCCGGTTGGGCGTCATCGGGTCCTGCTCGCTGGGCTTGAGAATGCAGGCATTGCCAGCGGCAATCGCTGTGGGGAAGAACCACAGCGGGATCATGGCCGGGAAATTGAACGGCGTAATGGCCAGCGAGACACCCAGGGGCTGGACATGCGAATGCGTGTCCACGCCGGTGGCCACGTTGTCCACGGTCTCGCCCATGAGTAGCGAGGGGATGTTGCACATCTGCTCGACGACTTCGATGCCGCGCCAGACGTCGCCCTTGGCATCTTCAAAGTTCTTGCCGGTTTCCTGTGCCAGCAGCTCGCCCAATTCATCGTGGTGGTCCTTGAGGAGCTGTTGATAGCGCATGAATAGCCGCGCCCGAGCCGAGGGGGCCGTGTGCTTCCATTGCTCGAACGCCGCCTGGGCGCTGGCAATGGCACGATCCATCTCTTCGGTGGTCGCCGCCGGGGCTTCTGTCAGCACGGCCTGAGTCGCCGGATTGGTGACGGGAATGCTCTGGTCGCTGCTGCTCTGCACGAAGCGGCCTTCGAGGAACAGTGGGAGGCGTTCGCTCATGGGGTCTCCTGAATGTAAAAGCCCGGTCGGTCCCGGGTCTGATGGCGGCTATCATAGGTGGAAAACGCGTTGACTTCATGGCGCGGTGATGCTGCGCTGCGACACGCCGTGGGGGCCACCGCGATCACATAACAACAAGCATCCGTTGCGGGGAGGGGAGTTCACATGATCGGCATCGCCGGCATTCTGTTGTCATTGGTTTTGTTGATGTGGTTGGCCTATCGCGGTGTGTCCGTGATTGTGCTGGCACCCGTGCTGGCGATGCTGGCCTGCGTGCTCAACGGCGGTGTACCGCTACTGGGCGCCTACACCCAGGTGTTCATGACGGCCATGGGTGGTTTTGCGGTGAAGTACTTCCCGATCTTTTTGCTGGGGGCCATCTTCGGCAAGCTCATGGAAGATTCGGGCTGTGCCCGTGCCATCGCCCAAACCTTTGTTCGCCGACTCGGGGCGCGCCACGGCATTCTCGCGATCGTGTTGGCCTGTGGCCTGCTCGAGTACGGCGGTGTCTCTGCATTTGTCGTCGCGTTCTCGGTGTATCCGCTGGCGGCTGCCCTGTTCCGCGAGTTGGACATTCCCAAGCGGTTGATCGGCGGCACCTTGGCGTTGGGAGCCTTTACGTTTGCGATGACCTGCCTGCCGGGCACCGCGCAAATCCACAACCTCATCCCCATGCCCTATTTCGAAACAACGGCCTTTGCCGCGCCCGTGCTCGGGCTGCTGGGCGGTCTGGGCATGATGGGCGGCGGCGTTTGGTGGCTGAATCGGCGCTATCGTCAGGCCCGGGCGGCCGGGGAGGGGTATGGCCGCGGTCACAGCAACGAACCCGCGCAGTTCGACGGACCCACGCCGGGCTTTGCCGTGGCGGTGCTGCCGATTGTGCTGGTCATCGGCGTGAATTTTGCGCTGGTGGAATGGCTGATCCCGAACTGGGATACGGCTTATCTGGCTACGGAAGAGTTCGGGAACACCGACATCGGCAAGCTGCGCGGGTTATGGGCCATGATTGTCGCTCTACTCGTCGCCAATCTGTCGGTGATCCTGATTCACTATCGCAGCTGGGATCAGCTCAATGGCTCGCTGAAACTGGCCGCCAACGGCTCGCTGCTGCCCACATTCAACACCGCTTCGGAGGTGGGCTACGGCACCACCATCGCCAGCCTGTCGGCCTTTGTGCTGGTCAAGAATGCCGTGGTCAATGTGGCGCCTGGCAATCCGCTGATCTCCGAGATGGTCGCGATCAACGTGCTGGCCGGGATTACGGGTTCGGCGTCCGGGGGACTTTCGATTGCGCTGGCGGCATTAGGCGACACCTACAATCAGCTCGCCGCGGATCTGAACATCCCGCGTGAGCTGATGCACCGCATTGCGTCCATGGCCTGTGGTGGCTTTGACACCTTGCCGCACAATGGTGCGGTGATCACGCTGCTGACGATCTGCGGGCTGACGCACCGACAGGCTTACAAGGACATTGCCATGGTGACCATCGGTATTCCGTTCGTGGTGACGCTGACCTCTGTGCTGGTGCTCAGCGCAGTGTATTGACAGTTCGCCGCCGGCCCGAACGGCAACGGCCCGGTGAAAACCGGGCCGTCTAGGTGCTGCGAATTGATCGGTGCTGCCTGAACCGTTCAACCAAGTCGCCAGCCTATTCGTCGAAGTCGAAGTCCTCGCGCGGCGGATTGCCGTCGTAAACCTGTGCCCGCCGACGCTGTAGATAGGCATCGCGGATGAACACGTACGGGTCGTACTGATTGCGGACCAGTCGATCCGCATTCAGCAGCATGGCGCGCGTGTTCACGATGTCCAGCGCGGACAGGCCGAGAATCCACTCGCTTTCATCCGAGTAGTAGGTAGGGTTCAGCGGGATGGCGAACAGCCGTCCGGTCAGGTCGCGATTGGTGCTGGGCCCGAGGAAGGGCAGCATGAGATACCAGCCGTGTCCGACGCCCCAGGTGCCGAAGGTTTGACCGAAGTCCTCGTCGTGTTTCTCCAGACCCAGCGGCGTAGCCGGGTCGAACAGCCCACCGATGCCCAGGGTGCTGTTGATCAGGAACCGACCCACATCGCTGAACCCATCTGCCGGTTTACCCTGCAGGAACTGGTTCACAATGGTCAGCGGGTAGGTGAGGTTGCTGAAGAAATTCGTCACCCCGGTGCGCACGAATGTCGGTGTGACGGCCACATAGCCCTTGGCCACCGGTCGCAACACGTACGTGTCGGCCGCATCGTTGAACTTGTAGATGCCGCGGTTGACCGGCTCCAGCGGATCCAGCGGATCGTAGGTCGGTGAATGGGCACATCCCGCGGACACCCCGGCCGCGATGAGCAGTGCAATCAGGCGCATGGCCACTCCCTTTGCTTGGACGACGAGACCCTTAGCTGGTCGCGTTGCTCTCGGACTCCAGACGCTGAATCAAGGCGTCCAGACCGTTGCGGCGAATCTCTGCGGCGAACTGACCGCGGTAATTGGTGACCAGGCTGATGCCATCCACGGTGACGTCGTACACCTTCCACTGGCCGTCGGTCAGGTGGGTGGCGTAGCTGATCTGAATCGGGTCGCCTCCCTTGGGGACGATCTCGGATTTCACGGTCACATCGGTGGCATCTTCCGGCACAGGAGCGTCTTCCCAACGCACGGTTTCGTCGCTGTAGTCCAGCAAGGCGTCACCGTAGAAGCTCACCAGCTGAGAGCGAAACGCTTGCTGGAAGCGCGTGCGCTGCTCCGGCGTTGCCTTGCGCCAGTAACGCGCCAGAACCAGCTTGGAGACGTAGTCGAAATCAAAGTGCGGCAGCACGATGCGATCGACCACGGCATACAGCTGCTCGGGATTCTGTTTGAAGCTTTCCTTGTTGGTCTTGAGTTCTTCAAGCAGGGCATTGGCCGTATTGCGGGCCAGCTCGTCCGGAGGCGTGACGTTGGTGGCCGCCTGGGCGACAGAAACGGACAACAGCATCGCAGCTGCAGCGGTCCAAATGGCTTTCATCAGTAGCACTCCTGTGCTGTGTGCGGTCACAGCCCTTCACGGGCCGCGGAGATCAAAATGGGGAGCGTGATCGCAGTCCTCAAGACAGACCGCTGGGGCGCCGGGGTGTTCCCAATCCGGGTCGACGAAACCCTGGCGCCGGTCACGGTTTCGATTATCGCCAAAACGTGGGGTCACTCCAATCGTCCGACCATTGCAGGCCCAGCCGCGCGCCGAGTGCCGGCAACAGGCGTTGTGCCATGGCGGGGACAGTGGTCGGGCCGCCAAGCGTACTGGTCTGTGTCATTTGCTGGCCAGCATAGCCACAGGGGTTGATGCGGCTGAAGGGCTCCAGGTCCATGGCCACGTTGACGGCCAAGCCGTGGTAGCTGCGGAATCGTTCGACGCGCAGCCCCAACGAGGCCAACTTGGCATCGTCGACATACACACCGGGCGCGCCATCTTTGATGTAGGCGTTGATGTCATCAGGCGCCACGGCGTCGATGACAGCCCCTTCCAGGCCCTCGACGACGGCGCGCACCCCAAGGCCGTGGCGCCGGAGATCGAGCAATACATAGACCATGAGCTGGCCGGGGCCGTGGTAGGTCGCCTGTCCACCACGGTTGGTCTGTACCACCGGAATATCACCCGGATTGAGCAAATGGGCGGCGTCGCCCACGCGCCCCTGGGTGAAGACCGGCTCGTGCTCCAGCAGCCAGAGCTCATCGTCATCGCCTGCGTGCCGGTCGGCGGTGAACTGGCGCATCCGCGCATAAATCGGCTCGTAGGGCTGGCGACCCAGCCAACGAACGCGAACCGGGCGGCTCACAGGGCCATGACCACGCGCGTATCTGCGGTGAGCGCCTCATAGACCGCATCTACCTGATCTTTGCTGGTGGCCTCAAAACGGATGGTCACCGCCAGGTAGCGATTGCCCTTGCTCATGCGCGTGTCGACAGCATCGTCGGCGACCACGCCAATGATCGGGGCCAGCAGGTCACGCACGTGCCGGGTGAAGTCGGGCGTGTTGCCACCGAAGACCTTGACTGGGTAGTCACAGGGAAATTCGAGCAGCGTGTCTTGTGACGCATCAGTCTTGCGGGCCATGCGGAAATCTCGTCGAGTCGTGCGGGCGGCTAGCGTGCGATGAGCAGGCGCACTTCATCAACCAGCTGACGCCATAGGCCGCCTTTCGGAACATCGCGCAGTGCGACCAGCGGCTCGCTGGCAATGCGCTCGCCGTCCAGGCCGATATGCAGCTCGCCAAGCACGGTCCCGCCCTGGATCGGGGCGATGAGTTGATCGGCTACGTCTGGCTGCACGACGATATCGCCGATTCGGCCCCGGGGAACCGTGACGTACAAATCATTCTCGACACCCAGGTCCAGGGCATCGAAAGCGCCCTTCCAGGGGCGCACCGTGGTGATCGGCTCGCCGGCCTCATACAGGCGACGGGTGTCAAAGAAGCGGAAGCCGTAGTTCAGCAGCGACTGGCTGGCACTGGCCCGGGCGCTTTCGCTGCCGGTGCCCAGCACGACGGAAATCAGCCGCATGCCATCGCGCTCGGCCGAGGACACCAGGCAGTAGCCCGCGGACTCGGTATGTCCTGTTTTCAGGCCATCGACCGAATCATCGCGCCACAGCAGCTTGTTGCGGTTGTACTGCTTGATGCTGTTGTATTCGAAGACTTTTTCCGAGTAGAGCGCGTAATGCTCGGGGAAATTGTCGATGAGCGATTTGGCCAGTGTGGCGATGTCGCGGGCCGTGACGTAGTGATCGGCATGCGGCCAGCCGGTGGCGTTGACGAAGTTGGAGCCCGTCATGCCCAAGTCGCGTGCGTAGCTGTTCATCCACTCGGCAAACGCGCTTTCGCTCCCGGCAATATGTTCGGCCAGCGCAACACTGGCATCGTTACCGGACTGGATGATGATCCCGCGCAGCAGGTTCTCTACCGTGACCGCGGAGCCGACCTCCACGAACATCCGAGACCCTCCGGTGCGCCAGGCGGTTTCGCTGATCGTGACCTCTTCCTCCAGCGACAGGTTGCCTTTCTGGATCTCCGAAAATGCGATGTAGGAGGTCATCAGCTTGGTAATGCTGGCCGGCTCCACCCGCATGTCGGGGTCGCGCGCGGCCAGCTCCTGGCCGCTATGGAAATCGACGAGCAGGTAGCTGGTGGCGTCAAAGCTGGGCGGCTCGGGGGTCGGCATGGCCGCCGCCAGGGCAACGGTGGTTTGGGCCAGGCCGAGCAACAGCGGGGCGACGAAAATCAGCAGGGAACGCATCATGAGCAGTCAGGTCTGGTGGAGCGGGTCGGGCGGATCAGGGGGTCTGATCGTCGCGAATGACATAGGTTTCGTAACCGCGGCTGGCCAAGACGTTCTTGGCGGCATTGCGGTCCGATTCGTTGACGAACGGACCGGTTAGCACGCGGTGGACAATCTGGCCGCGAATCTTGACCGACCGAACAATGACTTGCGGGAAGCCTTCGGTTCGCAGGCGGTTTGCCATGCGGTTGGCATTCTCCAGGTCAGCAAACGCGCCCACCTGCAGATAGCTCAACTCGCCCGGCTGGATCGGGTTGATCGCCTCGGGTCGAGGTTCGGGCGCCGGTGGAGGCGTCACGCTCGGCGGTGGTACCGGGGAGGCGATCGGTGTGGCGGGCAGGGGGCGTGCGGGCTCGATGGGTTCGATCTCTACGGCCTGGGTGCCGGCATCCGGAGTGATGGCTTCGACCTCCACCCGCGCCGAACCCTGCTGCTCCAGGCCAAGCCGCACGGCGGCCACCCAGGACAAGTCGATGATCCGGTCGTCGTGGAACGGTCCGCGATCGTTCACGCGCACAATGACCTCGCGGTCATTTTCCAGATTGCGCACACGCACGTAGCTGGGAATGGGCAGCGTTCGATGCGCAGCGGTCATCTTGTACATGTCGAAGGGCTCGCCGCTGGAGGTGCGACGCCCATGGAATTTGGAGCCATACCAGGACGCCCCACCCACTTCGCGATAGCCGGCTGCACTGTCCTTGACGTAGTAGCGCTTGCCCGCCACGACATAGCTGTCCGGGTTGCCGTACTTGCTGCGGGGTTCATACTTGGGCACGGCTTCCGGAACGTTCCACGGATTCACTTCCGGATCGCTGGGCGGGCCATCCGAAGGACCGATGTGCTTGCCGCCGAAGCAGCCGCTGAGCAGCAGCGCTGCGAGGGCCGCGGTCGCCGCCGCGGCATTTTTACGGTGAGTCATGGGACGCGATCGCCTCGCTGAGTTCGAACACGGACATGGCGTAGAAGGTCCGCGGGTTGTATGACATTAATGCATAGAAATTTTGCAGCCCGATCCAATAGGCCGTGCGGCCAGGCTCGATCTCCAGCGCGATAATGCCGGCCGGCATGTCGTCATCGAGTGGAATCGACGGGCGAAAGCCCAGGCGGGTGAGTTCGCCGACGGTGCTGCTTGGGAACTTGGTGTTGGTCTTGGCCCATTGCGGCATGGGCTCGGTTAGCTGCGCGGGCACGGCCACGGGTTCGCCGCGCTGCCAGCCCTTGCCAGCGCCGCGGTAGTGCACCAGATAATTCGCCGTGCTGCCGATGGCGTCGTCAACGTCCCATAGATCGACGTGACCGCTGTTGTCGAAATCCACCGCCAGTCGGCGGTAGTTGCTGGGCATGAACTGCGATAGGCCCATGGCGCCTGCGTAGGACCCCTTCGGCGCCCGCGGGTCCATCCCCAGCTCCTGGCAGAGGACGAAGAACTCGACCAGTTCATTGAAAAAGAAGGGGGTGCGTGTCGGGTGGTCGAAACCCTGTGTCGCCAGGGAATCGAGAATGCGATGCGGCCCCGTGTAACCACCGTACTTGGTCTCGGCGCCCATAATGGCCGCGACCACGGCGCCCGGTACTCCCCAGCGAGCCTCGGCGGCGTCGAAACGCGCCTGATGCTGGCGAACGAACGCCTGACCGTTGGCGATGTTCTTCGGGTTGACGTGGATGGGGCGATAGTCGAACCAGGTCCAGGTTCGCTCGGGGGCATTGCGCTCTTGCTTGATGAGCTTGTCCACGCGCTTGGCGTCGATGAGCGCCTCGCGGGTGGCCTGCAGGGCTTCCACGTCAAAGGCGTACTTCGACCGAAGCGTTTCCAGCAGTTCCCCGGCCTTGGGGTGCGCGGAGTAGTCGGCTGCAGCCGTGCTGCAGGCGACTACCAGGGCCAAGCCCAGTCCTTTCCTGATCATCAAAAGTCCGATTTAACTTGCGAGCAGACGGCGATGTGTATGGATCGACATCAACACCCCCATTCCGGCGAGCAAGCTTACCATTGAGGTCCCCCCCTGGCTGATCAGGGGCAGGGGCACGCCGACCACCGGCAGCAGGCCAATGACCATGCCGATGTTGACGAAGACGTAGAAGAAGAACACCAGACTCAGGCTTCCGGCCAGCAGGCGCTGGAAGGAGTCCTGGCCCTTGACCGCAATAAACAGTCCGCGGCCGACAATGGCGAGGTACAGAATCAGTAGCAACAACACGCCGAGCAGCCCGACTTCTTCGGCGTAGACGGCAAAGATGAAGTCCGTGGCCGATTCCGGCAGGAAATCCAGCTGGGCCTGGGTCCCGTTCAGCCATCCTTTGCCGAACAGTCCGCCTGAGCCGATGGCGACCTTCGACTGGGTGATGTGATACCCCGCGCCGCCAGGGTCGCGAGCCGGGTTGAGGAAGGTGAGGACGCGTTCGCGCTGGTACCCGTGCATTTGAGACCACAGCAGCGGTAACGCAGCGGCACCCGCCAGGGCGACACCGCCGATAATCCGCCAGCGCAGGCCGGCCATGTACAAGACGAACCCGCCACTGATACCAATCATCAGCGCGGTGCCCAGATCAGGCTGTTGCATGATGAGCGCGGTGGGCAGCACGAGCAGCGTTGTGCCGGCCAGCACCGTTCGGAAACGCGGCGGCAACGTCCGCGCGTGCAGATAGCTGGCCAGCACCATGGGGACGGCCAGCTTCATCAGCTCCGAAGGCTGGAACCGAATCACGCCGAGATCCAGCCAACGCTGCGCGCCCTTGGCGGTATCGCCCAGAAGCAAGACCAGCACCAGCAGCACGAGACCGCCGGCATACACCCATGGCGCCACGCCACGAAAGGTGTCCGGATTGACCTGTGCCAGGCCGAGCATCACCACCAGACCCAGTGCGATGCGTTTGAGCTGGCCGACAACGGCGGCGCTGCTCTCGCCACTGGCGCTATACAACACGAACAGGCCCAGTGTCATAACGATGAGGATGAGACCCAGCAGAATCGCATCGATGTGTAGCTGCAGCAGCAGTCGCTGGAAGCCGGATTGATCGGGCTGACCCTGGCTCATGGCGAAGGCTCCAAGCGGGCGTCCATCACCGCACGTGCAATCGGGCCTGCCACCCGGCCGCCGCTACCGGCATGTTCGGCGATGACCGCCACGGCAATCTGTGGATTGTCTGACGGCGCGTAGGCCACGAACAGGGCGTGGTCACGGAGCTCGCGGGGGACATCCAGCAGATCCGGTGCCTGGTCGTCCTCCTGCGAAAGGCCGGTGACCTGCGCGGTGCCGGACTTGCCGGCAATGCGATAACTGGCACCGGCACCGGAGCTGGTGGCGGTTCCCCGTGGGGTGTGCATCACGGCTTCCATGGACGCGGCCACCTTGTCCCAATATGCCTCGTCGCCGAGGTGCATGGGCGGCAAGGGTGTCGGCTCGTAGCTGATGACCTCACCCGTACTGGGTATTTGCTTCGCCGACAGGATGCGGGGCCGGTACCCCTGGCCTCGAGTGGCCAGCATGGCCGTCATATGGGCCAGTTGCAGTGGCGTGGTGGTCATGAAGCCCTGGCCGATGCCGACGTTCAGGGTCTCGCCCGGGTACCAGGTTTCGTTACGCACGGCGCGCTTCCAGTCGCGCGAGGGCAGCAGGCCAGGCTTTTCGCCCGGCAGATCCACGCCCAGTGTGCTGCCCAGCCCGAACAGGCCGAGAAAGTCGTGGATCTGGTCGATCCCGATGTCCAGGGCCAGTTGGTAGAAGTACACGTCGCAGGATTGGGCAATGGCATCGTGCATGTCGACCAGGCCGTGGCCGCTGCGTTTCCAATCGCGGTAGCGCCGCTCGTTATTGGGCAGCATGAAGTAACCGATGCACATCTCGCGGTGGCGAGGCGTGGTCACCCCGGCTTCCAGGCCTGCCAGCGCCATGACCGGTTTCACCGTGGAGCCGGGCGGGTACTGACCTTGCAGTGCACGGTTGAATAGCGGCCGGCCCGGGTCGGCATTGAGTCCGGCGTAGGTGACGTAATCAATGCCATCGACGAACAGGTGGGGGTCGAAGGACGGGCGGCTGACCAGCGCCAGGATGTCGCCATTGTTCGGATCGATGGCCACCACGGCGCCATCGTGTTGACCCAATGCGGTGACAGCGGCTTCCTGGATCCGCGCGTCCAGCGTCAGGTACAGATTCTCACCGGCACTGGGTCGCTGGTAGTCCAGGTCACGCAAGGTGCGACCCTGGGCATTGGCCTCGATGATCTTGCTGCCGGGCTCGCCATGCAGCAGCGACTCGTGGGCGGCTTCCACGCCGACCTTGCCGATGCGCTGGGTGCCTCGATAGCGGCGCGGGTCCAGCCGGGCCGCATCAGCCTCGGACAGGGAGCCGACGTACCCCACGACGTGAGCGGCAAGCTGGCCCAAGGGATAGCGGCGGGTCAGCGCGGCATGAATTTCCACGCCGCGGAAGTCCTGGCGATTGACCTCGAACGCGGCGACCTCTTCCGGCGTCAGCCGCGTGCGCAGCGGAATGCTGCTGAAGGCCGGTTCCTGGTCCACCCGCCGGTAAAAACGTTCCCGGTCACGGTCGGGAATATCGATGAGCTCGGCCAGGGCGGTGACCGTGTCTTCCACGTCGTGGACTTGCTCGGGGACGATTTCCAACTGATAGGTCGGCAGGTTCTCCGCGAGAACCACGCCCGTGCGGTCGTAGATCAGGCCACGGGCCGGCGCGATGATGCGGACACGCATGCGGTTGTCATCGGAGCGCGTGGCGTAGACGGCGTGGTCCATGACCTGCAGCTGACCCAGCCGCCCGACGAGCACCAGGGTCAGGCCGACAACACCAATGCCTGCGATGATCGCCCGTACCAGCGTGAGCTGGCGTTCGGCGAACGGGTTCTTGATCGACTTGATCTCAGACACGACGGGACAGGCGACTGTCGGCGGAGTGGCTTGGGGTCATGATGGTCGGGTGGGGCGGGTCGTGGAGCGCGAGCGGAGCGGCCCCCGCAAACGCTCAGGCGTCTTCGGTGGGGGGATTGGCCCAGCTCATCACGCCGCACAACAGTGGCCAAGCAATGGCCGTGGTCAGCACGGGCGCGAAGCGTAGCAGGGCGTCAGCATTGCGATGCGTGACCCCGTCGATCCAGAACATCAGGAACGCGTAGAGACCCCACATGGGCAACAGGGCCAGACTTTGCTGCCAAGCCGGCCAGAATCGCACGATGAGCGCCATGCGAGCGACCAGATAGCCGGAGACCGTGAGCGCAAACGCATGGGCGCCCAGTAACGTGCCTGTGAGGACATCCAACACCAGCCCCAGCACCGCCGCCATCGTCAGGCCGAAGCGATCGGGCACCATCAGCAGCCAGTAGAAAACGATCATGGGCACCATGGCCGGCCGCAGCACCGCCAGCGGGTCCGGAAGCATGATCTTGGACAGCACCAACGCCAGCAAAATGCTGATCAGAATCAACGGGGCCGATGCCCGGCGGTCGTCGCTCACTGCGGGGAAGCGGACTGCGCGAAGGCGGGAAGCCCGGCATCGCGACGCTGATCCAGCTGTTCGGCCACATTGGTGACCGGCGGGGCGCCGTCCTTCCAGACCAGCAGCAACTCACGCCCCTGGTTCAGGCGGGCCGCCGGCCGTGCCGATACGTCCAGAAAATGCTCGCCCGATTCGTGCTGGACATCGTAGACCACGCCGACGGGATAACCTGCCGGGTAGCGACCGCCCAGGCCCGAGCTGACCAGCAGATCGCCAACCTGGACGTCGGCATTCGCCGGTAGAAACGGCAGGGCCAGACCACGGCTGTCGCCGGCGCCGTGGGCGACCGTCTGCAGGCCCGTGCGATTAATCTCCACCGGGATGCCGTGATTGGGGTCGGTGACCAGGATGGCGGTGGAACTCATCGGCGTGACTTCGACCACCTGGCCCATGACGCCGTGGGCATCGATGAGCGGCTGGCCCTTGTACACGCCTTCCATACCACCCTTGTTGAGGGTCACATAGTGACGGTATGGGTCCATGCTTGAAGAGACGATCTCGCCGATCAGTACCTGCTCATGCAGGCGCTTGGACGAGAGCAGCAGCGCACGGATTCGCGCGTTCTCAGCGGCCAGACCATCCAGCTTTTGCAGGCGCGCCTGCAAATGCAGCTGCTGGTCGCGCAGCTCGGCGTTTTGTTCAAGAAGGGATTGGCGGGAAGCGAAATGCTCGGCCACCTCGCCAGCCTGATTCGGAAGACTGGCCATCCACTGCACGGGAACGGCGGCTACAGCGATAAAGGAGCGAACGGGATTGAGCGTATCTGTCCGGTCATCGGCGAACATGAGGCCAATGGACATGATGGCAAGCAGTATCGCCTTCAGGCCGAGTGAGGGCCCGCGCGGAAACAGTGGCCGGATTGAATCGTTATGTAGGTCGTCCACCCCAAATCGCCCGTCCAAGTCAGAACACTCCGGATGAGTGCGACTTGGCTCACAAGTGTAGACAAAAAATTGACGCAATGACAACGCCGCTGAAGCAGAAAAATTCCCGCGTTCAGCGGCTTACATGCGATTGCTCTAGTCGTGATGCAATCGCCGGGCCGATGCCGCCCTAATCCAGGGTGTAAACCTCGCCCTGGCGGTCGATCATCTCGAGCAGCATGCCGCCGCCGCGGGCAACGCAGGTCAGTGGGTCATCGGCGATGATCACCGGCAGCCCGGTCTCTTCCGAGATCAGCTTGTCCAGGTCGCGCAGCAGGGCCCCGCCACCGGTGAGCACGATCCCCCGGTCGGCCACGTCGGAGCCCAGTTCCGGCGGTGTGGATTCCAACGCCGTTTTCACCGCGCCGACGATGCCGTACAGCGGTTCCTGCAGGGCGTCGAGGATTTCATTGGAGTTCAGCGTGAAGCTACGGGGCACGCCAGCCGACAGGTGGCGACCGACCACGTCGATCTCCTGCACTTCATGGCCTGGGAAGGCGGTGCCGATTTCGTGTTTGATGCGCTCTGCCGTCGCCTCGCCAATCAGCATGTTGTACTGACGTCGCACGTAACTGACGATGGCTTCGTCGAAGCGGTCACCGCCGATGCGGACCGATTCAGCGTAGACGATGCCATTCAGCGAGATCACCGCCACCTCGGAGGTGCCGCCGCCGATATCCAGCACCATAGAGCCCCGGGCTTCGCCCACAGGAATGCCCGCGCCGATGGCAGCCGCCACCGGTTCTTCAACCAGCATGACCTTGCGCGCGCCGGCATTGGTGACCGACTCGCGGATCGCCCGTCGTTCCACCTGCGTGGAACCGTAGGGCACGCAGACGATCACGCGGGTAATCGGCCGGAACATCCGGCGCTTGTGCACCTTGCGGATGAAGTGCTGCAGCATCTTCTCCGTCACCATGAAGTCGGCGATGACGCCATCCTTCAGCGGCCGGATGGTGCTGATATTCGAAGGGGTGCGGCCGAGCATGCGCTTGGCGTCGATGCCGACCGCCTCGATGCGCTTGGCACCGCGGGCATCGGTGCGAATCGCCACCACGGAAGGCTCGTTCAGGACAATGCCCTGGTCGCGTACGTATACAAGGGTGTTGGCTGTACCCAGGTCGATCGACAGGTCGTTAACGAACAACCCGCGGATATTGTCCAGCATCAGATCAAGAACCGTCGGTAGTGAGGCAGGGCGAGCGGGGGAATTCGGATCGACTCCCCTCGTATGAAGGCGCGAAATCTATCAACGGCGAGGGTTTTGGGCAAGCAGGCCCTATGCTACCTTTCTTCGCCGTTTCGCGGCGTTCTGCCGCGTCATCACCGCGTTAACCCGCCGACTGGGCCCTATTTCATGAGTCTTACCGAAGATCAGCTGCGTACCGTCGCGCATCTGGCGCGTCTGGAACTCGACGAAGCCGATGTGGAGCGCTACTCCAGCAACCTGAATGACATTCTGGCCATGGTGGATCAGCTCAACCAGGCCGATACCACCGATGTTTCGCCCATGGCGCATCCGCTGGATATGGTCCAGCGCCTGCGGCCGGATGCTGTTAGCGAAACCGACCAGCGCGAGCGTTTCCAGGCGCTCGCGCCGGCCACCGAGCGCGGCCTGTACCGCGTCCCGCGCGTCATCGAGTAACCAGGCCAGACGGAATCCAACATGGAATTGCATGCACTGAGCGTGACCGAGCTGGCCGAGGGGCTGGCTGACAAACGGTTCTCTAGCCGGGAACTCACCGAACACTACTTGCGCCGGATCGAGAGCCACGATCAGGCGTTGAACAGTTACATCACCGTCACAGCCGAGCAGGCGCTGGCGGCGGCCGACGCTGCCGACCAGCAGCGCGCGGCGGGCGACGCCGGTGTGCTGACCGGCGTGCCCATGGCGCACAAGGACATCTTCTGTACCCAGGGCGTTCGCACGACCTGCGGTTCGAAGATGCTGGCGAACTTCACCGCGCCCTATGACGCGACGGTCGTGCGCCAGCTGGCCGCGGCCGGTGTGGTGATGCTGGGCAAGACGAACATGGACGAATTCGCCATGGGCTCGTCCAACGAAACCAGTCACTTCGGCCCGGTGAAGAATCCCTGGGGCGTGGAGGCCAATCTGGTGCCTGGCGGCTCGTCCGGCGGTTCGGTCGCCGCGGTGGCCGGCGGCCTGGCGCCGTTTTCGACAGGCACGGACACCGGGGGGTCGATTCGCCAGCCAGCGGCGCTGACCAACCTCACCGGCCTGAAACCGACTTATGGCCGTTGTTCGCGCTACGGCATGATCGCGTTTGCCTCCAGCCTGGACCAGGCAGGGCCGATCACTCGGACGGCAGCCGATGCCGCGTTGGTGTTGCAGGCCATGGCGGGCTTCGATCCTGCCGATTCCACTTCCGTTGACGCACCGGTGCCTGATTACCGGGCCGCGCTGGATGCGCCCCTGGCTGGCCGCAAGCTGGGCCTGCCCAAGGAATTTCTCGCCGAGGGCCTTGATGACGGTGCGCGAGCCGCACTGGAGGCCGCGCTGGAGGTGTATCGCCAGCAGGGGGCCGAGATTGTCGAAATCTCGATGCCGAACATGCATTTGTCGGTCCCCACGTACTACGTCGTGGCACCGGCTGAAGCCAGCTCCAATCTGGCGCGTTATGACGGCGTGCGCTACGGCCATCGGGCCGAGGGCGCCGACTCACTGGAAGCGCTGTACAAGCGTTCGCGCGGGGAAGGCTTCGGGCGCGAGGTGCAGCGTCGCATCATGGTCGGAACCTATGTGCTGTCTGCGGGCTACTACGACGCCTACTACCTGAAAGCGCAGCAGGTTCGGCACCTCATCGCCGATGACTTTGCCCGCGCGTTCGAGCAGGTTGACGCCATCATCGGGCCGACAACGCAGGGGCCGGCCTTTGCCCTGGGCGACAAGACCGATGACCCGGTGGCGATGTACCTGAACGACATCTACACCATTGCCGCAAACCTGGCGGGTCTGCCGGCATTGTCCATGCCGGCCGGGCTGGTCGATGGCAAGCCGGTTGGGGTGCAACTGATTGGCAAGGCCTTTGATGAGGCGGGCATTCTGAATCTGGCGCATCAGTTCCAGGGCATGACCGAGCATCACAAGGCTCGGCCGGCTGGGTTCTGAGCATGCGTCGAGCCGGGCTGATTGCAGTGCTCGCCGCAGGGCTTGCGGGTTGTGCGACGTCGTCGGAGCCTCTGGCCGAGCCGGTGGCTGTTGCGCCAGAGCCTCAGACGGTGCCCGATGTGTTTCCGCCATTGCCGGTCATCGACACCCAGCCGCTGGTGCGCATTGCCCCGCTGTATCCCCGCGCTGAGGCGCGCGATGGTCAGCAGGGTTGTGTGTCCACCGTCGTGCTGGTCGAGGCGGACGGCCGGGTGAGCGCCGTGCGCACGGTGGACGCCAAGCCGCCTGAAACCTTCGAGTCTAGCGCCGCCAAGGCCTTGCATAAGTGGAAATTCAAGCCGGCCGCGCAGCGTGGCTGGCAGCCGCAAACCCTTCACTACACTTTGTCGGGTGCCAGCGATCAGGCGCCCACCTGCCGGAATGATTGGTCGGTTGCAGAACTGATTGAGCGGACCGGCCTGGAGATCTCCGAATGAGTTGGGAAGTTGTCATCGGGCTGGAAGTCCATGTCCAGCTACAGACTAAGAGCAAGATTTTCTCGGGCGCGTCGACGGCCTATGGGGCCGAACCGAATACCCAGGCCTGCGCCATCGACCTGGGTATGCCGGGTGTGCTGCCGGTGCTGAATGAAGAAGCCGTGCGCATGGCCATCAAATTCGGCCTGTCTGTTGATGCCGATATCGCGCCGCGCTGCGTCTTTGCCCGCAAACATTATTTTTATCCGGACCTGCCCAAGGGCTATCAGATCAGCCAGTACGAGCTGCCGATCGTCGCCAACGGACATCTGGATATCGAGGTGGACGGCGAGACCAAGCGCATCGGCATCACCCGTGCGCATCTGGAAGAGGATGCGGGTAAGTCCATGCATGAAGGTTTCGGCAGTGGCTCGGGCATCGACCTGAACCGGGCCGGCACGCCATTGATTGAAATCGTCTCCGAGCCCGACATCCGCTCGGCGGCGGAGGCCGTGGCCTATCTCAAGAAACTGCACTCGCTTGTGCGCTATCTCGAGATCTGTGACGGCAACATGCAGGAAGGCTCATTCCGCTGCGACGCCAACGTGTCCGTGCGTCGTCAGGGTGCCACCGAGTTCGGCACCCGCACCGAAACCAAAAACCTGAATTCCTTCCGGTTTGTCGAAAAGGCGATTAACTACGAGATCGAGCGTCAGATCGACGTGATCGAATCCGGCGGTGAGGTCATCCAGGAAACCCGCCTGTTCAACACCCAGACCGGCGAGACCCGCGCGATGCGGTCCAAGGAAGAGGCGAATGATTATCGCTACTTCCCGGACCCGGACCTGTTACCGGTTGTGACCACCGAGTCCGACATCATTGCGGCGCGCACGACAATGCCGGAGCTGCCGGACGCCAAGCGGGACCGGTTCGTCGAGCAGTATGGCCTGTCGGCCTACGATGCCGGGGTGCTGACATCGACCCGCGAACTTGCCGATTACTACGAGCAGGCAGTCGAGTATGCCGGGACGGTGAACGCCAAGCTGACGGCTAACTGGGTCATGGGTGATTTGGCAGCCTCGCTCAATGCCGATGGTCTGGATATCGGCGAATCCAAGGTGGATGCCAAGGCGCTGGCGGGGCTGGTCATGCGCATTGCGGACAACACTATTTCCGGCAAGATCGCCAAGGATGTGTTCATCGCCATGTGGGCCGGCGAGGGGTCGGCGGATGAGATCATCGAGTCCAAGGGCCTCAAGCAGATCACCGACCCCGATGCACTGGGCAAGATTCTCGATGAGGTCATAGCAGCCAACCCGACCCAGCTGGAGCAGTACCGCTCCGGCAAGGACAAGCTGTTTGGCTACTTTGTGGGCCAGGCGATGAAGGCGACCAAGGGCAAGGCCAACCCGGGCGAGGTCAATCGCCTGCTCAAGGAAAAACTGCAGGGCTGATCAAGCCCGGGATGATCCGATGGGGCAGCTGATTCGATTCGACTTCACCGAACTCCCGGTGCGCGGTGCACTGGTCCGGCTGGATGAATCCTGGCAGGACTGGTGGCAGCGGTTCGGGCTCGACGGGGCCGAACGGTCCATCCTGGGTGAGGCCACCGCGGCGCTGCCGCTGCTGGCTGCAAATCTCAAGTTCAAAGGGCGCATGAATCTGCAGATGCAGGGCGGACAGCATCTGCCATTACTGGTCGCCCAGATCGACCACCAGCTGCACCTGCGCTCCATGTTGCAGACCACGCCGGAGACGATGCCGGGTGACTGGGCGACTGCGGTCGCCGGCGCGCAGTGCGCCGTCATGGTGGATCCGGAATCGGGCATGGACCGCTACCAGGCCATCGTGGCTGCGGGGGGTGCGTCGCTGGCACGGGACCTCGAAGGCTACTTTGCTCAATCCGAACAGTTGCCGACGCGGCTCTGGCTGGGCGCCGACCCGGCTGTTGCGGCAGGCCTGCTCATCCAACGGCTGCCCGGTGAGGCCGGGTCGCTGGATGGCTTCGAGACCGTGACCACGCTGGCCGACACGCTGGGTGATCAGGAGTTGCTGGCATCGGATCCGGATGACCTGCTGCGCAAGCTGTTCGGCACCTTGGGGTTGCGTCGCCACGACAATCGTCCGGTGACGCTGGCCTGCCGCTGTTCGCGCGAGCGTATTGGCACCTTGTTGCTCTCGCTGGGCGAGGAGGATGTCGAAGCGCTGATCCAGGAACAGGGCCGCGTCGAGGCTGCCTGCGAATTTTGCGGCCAAGCCTACGTCTATGAGGCCGATGACGCGCGTGCCCTGTTCACGGCGGCCCGGGCAGAGCCTCCGTCGCAGAGCAAGCACTAGCGCTGGTGCTGGCGCGGCGGTGACGGGCCAGTCCAAGGGGATGGATACCCGACAGCCGTTATCCGTGGGTGAGGTGGCCCGACGCGGTGGTGTGGCGGTGTCCACCGTGCACTTTTATGAAGCCCAAGGGCTGATTACCAGCTGGCGGAATGCCGGCAATCAGCGGCGGTTTGCCCGCGATGTGCTGCGGCGGATCGCCGTGATCAAGGTCGCCCAGCGTGCRGGCATACCGCTCAAGACGATCCGCGATGCACTGGCCACCCTGCCCAAGCAACGCACGCCCACGCGTGAGGACTGGGAGCGGCTCTCCGCGAATTGGCGTGACGAGCTCGACGCGCGTATCCAACGTCTGACGCAGCTGCGCGATGAACTATCCGACTGTATTGGCTGTGGCTGCCTGTCCATCGATCGGTGTCCCCTGAGAAACCCCGGTGATGCCCTGGGAGAGGCAGGTTCGGGTGCGCGGCTGCTGGAGGATGGCGGGGCGTAGCGATGTGATGATAGTCGGTTGGTCCGTGCCCAGGTGTCGGGTGGCCCGACAACAACCCGTGTCACGTGGCCGAGCGCCGTTTCTTTTCGCCGGTTTTCTTTGGGCGCGCAAAGAAAATCGGCTCGCCCGACAGGGCGAAACCTGCTTGCGATGAGAGCCCGACATTGGTGTGTTCCGTGGCGAACGGAATCGCTTTGGTTGCAGGTCTCCGCGTGCAGACAGCGAATCGCACTGTTGTTTCGGCCTGAAGGCCGAGCCCCTTTTGCGTGCCCAAAAGGGGCGGAAAAGGGCAGATGCCACTGCTCAGGTCGGCGCGCCTGCGGCGCGACGACTGCCCTGCGATGCTCGCCGCCGCCGGGCGGGTCGGAAACTCGCCCGCTGCGCGGGCTCAAACAGCCGACCCGCTAATCCGTCGCCGGCTGCGCGTCTCGGCTGCGCACAGGCACGGAAAACCCCGTGATCCGGCGAGACCTGAGTTTGAACCCGTGTCACGTAGGCCGAGCATCGCAGCAGGCGGTGGATGAGTCGGCGCGCAGCGCCGAGCGAGGCAAGGATGCCGAAGCCGTTGCAGCCGGGCCAGGACGGCCCGTCTGCAACGCCCACCGACTGCGAGAAGCACAGGGCACCCGCCGCCGAACAGGCGGCGGGCCACGTGATCGGGCGCCGTTTCTTTTCGCCGGTTTTCTTTGGGCGCACAAAGAAAATCGGCTCGCCCGATAGGGCGAAATCTGCTTGCGATGAGAGTCCGATGTTGGCTGTGTTCCGTGGCGGACTGCATCGCTCTATTTGCAGCTCACCGCGTGCAGACAGCAAATCGCCATGTTGTTTCGGCCTGACGGCCGAGCCCGGTTGACAGGCTGGCCCCGAAACTAAAAAGGCCCGATCAGGTATCCACCTGACCGGGCCTTGTTAACCCTGCAAGGGTTTGCGTTTAGCGGCGCGCCATCCGCTTCACGTTTGAGGGCGTGAAGTGATCATCACCGAACTTCGCTTCCTGCGCCTCGTCTTCCTCATTGTTCATGGCGAACGCGAGGTAGCGGTTGTTCAGCAGGTCGTAGGCGACTTCGGCTGAGGTGCCCGGCAGGCCGGAGGCTTCGCCAAACTGCTTGGAGACTCCGTAGGAAGCCAAGACATGCTGCTCATGCACGCGCCACAGCTGACCACGCTTGTCGTAGATGTCCTGCAGCACGATGGTCCAGGTGTCTTCGTCGACGTAGAACGTACGGCTGGCATAAATGTGGCTGGTGCCGTCGCGAACTTCGGCTTCCACCACCCAGACGCGGTGCTTTTCGTAGCGCGTCAGCTCCTGATTAATGTGCCCGCGACCCAGGATGTCGTCGTATTCGTACTCGTCACTGTGCAACTCGTAAGAGTTGTAGGGAATGATCATTTCCTTCTTGCCGACAAGCTTCCAGGTGTAGCGATCCATCGCGCCGTTGAAGCTGTCGAGCTGATCATTGGTTCGCAGCCCGTCTGAGCCCGTGCCCGGGTTGTCATAGCCGACGTTGGGCGCGCGGCGCAGTCGACGCTGGCCGGGGTTGTATAGCCAAGCGCGACGCGGCTCCTTCACCTGGTCCATGGTCTCGTGGACCAGCAGGAACTGACCGGCTAGGCGTGCCGGCTCGCGGATTTCCTGAAGGAAGTAGATCAGCACGTTGTTGAGCGAATCCGGCGTGGCGTCCTTAAGGCTGTAGTTGAACTTGAAGTCCTCGTACAGCTTCACCAGGTTGTAGGCACCGGAGGAGGTGACGGCCGCCTGCACGTTCCAACGGCTGCCGGACATGCCACGGAAACGCGTCTTGTGATTCCAGATGACCTCACGCCCGGATCCCGGAATCGGGAAGGGCACACCGATGATGGCATTGGCCAGCGCCTCGCCGTTGGCTTCCAGCGTGGCCTTGGTCGCGTTCTCGAAGGTGGCGTCGTACACGAACTGTGGCGCGCCGTTGCGACGACGGGTCTGGTAGAGCGGCATCTCGAAGTCGTCGAACTTCTTGAACAGCGCGATCTGGCCGGGCGACAGGAGCGCTTTGTACTCGGCCAGGTTGTCGTTGGTGATGACGTCTATGGGCTCGTCATCTGGCCAAGGGTTATACAGCCGGGTGTTGAAGCCTTCGTACTTTTCCGGGGCTTCCGAGGACATCAGGCCACCGCCCCACTCAGGGATGGAGCCATCGGCATTACCGGCACGTTCTGCACCCAGTGGGGTCAGGTCGCCGCCATCCTTCAGGCGCTGGGCTTCGTCTGCCGAAACCTTGGCGGTGGCGGTGAGCGGGAGCAGCAGCGCAATCGCGCAGGCGCTACGGATAAGTGTCTTCATTATTTGGTGTCTCCTCTCACGGTTGTCTAGGCCGTGGTGTTGTCCCCAGTGGCGTTATGTACTCGCCGGTTCGCCAGAGAATCTGACGCATCGCCGGCCGAAAAACAAGCACCCCGGCGCGGGCCGGGGTGCTCGGGTTGGATTAGAGCCAGACGACCTTGTCATCGTGGCCCAGCATGGCTTCGACCTGATTGCGGTAGCGGTCTTCCAATTGCGGGCGTTTGATTTTCATGGTCGGTGTGACCAGCCCGTCTTCGACCGTCCACTCGTCGCGGGTCAGGAACAGCTTGCCCACGCGCTCGTGGGGTTCCAGCGTCTTGTTCAGCGCTTCGACTTTTTCTGCGAGCCGTTTGGCGATTTCGGCCTTATCATCCTCGCTGTCGATGCGAACAATCCCGACCGGCAGTTTCATGCCGCTGCCGATGAGGCAGATCTGGTCGATGGCGCCGTCCGTGGCCAGCTTGTCTTCGATGGGCGCGGGGTCGACATACTTGCCCTTGGATGTCTTGAAAGCATCCTTGATGCGGCCGGTGATGTAGAGATACCCGTCCTTGTCGATGCGGCCTTTGTCGCCGGTGTGTAGCCAGCCGTCGGTAATGGTCTCGGCCGTTTTTTCCTCGTTCTTGTAGTACCCCAGCATCGTGGCGGCAGATCGTGCCAGCACTTCTTCCGTGGCTTCATCGATCTTGATCTCGACACCCGGCATGGGACGACCGACCGAGCCGACCCGATTTTCGGTAGGCGTGTTCGTGGTGCAGTAGGCCGAGTTTTCACTCATGCCATAGCCCTGGCAGATGGTGACGCCGAGCTTGGCAAACCAGTTGATTTGCGCTTCCGGCATCGGGGCAGCGCCCGAGACCACCATGCGGGCATTCTGCAATCCGAGCCCGCCGACGACTTTCTTGCGGATCAGGCCGGAAATGATCGGCAGCCGCAGCAGTCGGTCCATCTTCTTCTGCGGCAGTTTCTCGAGAATGCCTGACTGGATACGGCCGTAAACCACCGGTACGCCATAGAAACGCGTTGGCGCGACTTCGGCGAGTTGCGAGGCCAGCTTGTCCAGTGACTCCATGAAGGAGATTTCGGCGCCGACGTAAAGGCTGCAGAGTTCGACCACGCCGCGCTCAAAGATGTGCGCCAGCGGCAGGTAGGAGAAGAAGCGCTCGTCATCGCGGAATTCCAGGCGATTGATCACGCCACCCATGGTCTCGCGCGCCGAGCGTGTCGTCAGCATGACACCCTTCGGGTTACCGGTGGTCCCGGAGGTGTAGATCATGGTGTGCACGGCGTCGGGATCGTTCGGCTCCCAGTCCTGGAGCGGTTCATGCTCCTTGATCAGGGCATCCCAGCCGTAGTCTGTCTCCGGCAGGTCGGGGTAGGGCATGCCGATGGTCTTAACCGAGTCGGGAATGCCGTCTGCGAGCTGCTGGGGATCGAGAAGCGGGCCAAAGAACAGGAACTTGGTGCCGCTGTGTTCGAGGACGTAGCGTGTCGTCTCCGAGGCCTGATTCGGGTAGATGCCAACGGATATACCGCCCGCCATGCCGACGGCGAGATCGGCCATGATCCAGTGTGCGGTGTTCTTTCCGGTCAGCGCGACGGCGTCGCCGGGCTGCAGCCCCAGTGCCTTCAGCGCCGCGGCCATGCGCCGGACCTGGTCGGCAACCTCGGCCCAGCTGTACTCGCGCCACACGCCGTTAAACGGCTGCCGCAGGTAGGTGGACTTGGGACGCGTCTCGGCCCAGTGGAACAGCATCGCGACCGGGTCGCGGTCGTGCTGGATGGGTGCACTCGGTGCCGAAACGTAATTCTTCTTAATGGTCAAGGACTGACCCATGCGTCCCCCTTCGTACGTTGTATGTCGGTTGGTAACGAGGTGTCACTGTCGCCCGATACTGGCCCGATGCGATCCCGCGTCCACCGGCAAGGGTGGCTTTGCGGGGCAGGCCAAGAGTGACCAGGTGGCTGACCGGCCGTCTATCGCGGCTGGTTCGTCCCCCTGGTAATGAACGCAGTGGTACCCAAAGCGAGGCATAGCCTAGAACGCTTTTCATGCTTGCGCCAATCCATCGGACCAGCGTCACACGGCGAGCAGTGCACAAGTGTCTGCTACGCGCAGGGTTTGTTTCAGTCTGAATCTGCCGCCGTGCGCAACCATTGGCTGTTGTCCGCCCCGCGTTGTGGGGCGGGTCGAATCGCCGGTGGTGGATCTCCAACCTGTATGGGGCAACGGATGTAGCCGCCGTCGTCGGTTTCCACATAGACCCCGCGAGATTGCATGTGTGGATCGCTGAGCGCCTCGTCGAGATCGAGGACCGGCCCGACGCAGAGGCCCTGATCGGCAAGCAGGTCGACCCAGTAATCGCGGGGCTGACTGGAGAACAGGTCGGCTAAAGCGTCGCGCAGTGGTTGGCTGTCTGCGCCGGTGGACAAGGGCATCTTGGCGAGGTCCGGGCGCTGCACGGCGCGACAAAAGCCCAGCCAGAATTTGGGCTCCAATGTGCCCAGGGCGATGTGCCGGCCATCCGCACAGGCGTAGAGGCCGTAGTTCGGCAGGCCTCCGCTGAGCATGCCCTCACCGCGTGGGGTCAGGCGCCCGGTTGTCTGGCGTGCGGCCAATGCCACGGGCATCAGCGCCAACGAGGCATCGGTCATGCCGACATCGACATGCCGGCCCTGGCCAGATCGCTGCGCATCGAGCAAAGCGGCCACGACGCCGAGTGCAAATGTCAGTGCGCCGCCGGCCAGGTCGGCGATTTGCAGATTCGACATGGCCGGTGGCTGGTCGCGATGTCCAATCTGGTCCAGCACGCCGGCATATCCGAGGTAGTTCACGTCATGTCCGGGCCAGTCGGCGTACGGACCCTGCTGCCCATAGCCCGTGAGTGAACCCACAACCAGCCGCGGATTGGCCGCCTGCAGCGTCGCGACGCCCAGTCCCATCTTGTCCAGAGTGCCCGGCCGGAACGACTCCAGCAGCGCGTCTGCCTGTTCTGCGAGCTTGAGCAGCTGCTCGCGGCCGGCATCTGAGCGCAGATCCAGCTGCACGGCCTGCTTGTTTCGATTGAGCATGCGGAACAGACCGGGGTCGAGTTCGCGGGTGTAGTCGCCCGATTTGCTGTCTTCCACCTTGATCACGGTGGCACCCAGGTCGGCCAGATACAGCGTGGCAAAAGGACCGGGCAGCAGGCGGGTCAGGTCGAGTATGGTCATCCCGTCCAGGGGCAGGCTCATCGTCATGTCTCCTTGCAGGGGCTGCGCGGTGTCAGGCCCCGGGGTGGCCATTGAATTGGCCGGTTATTGAGTCGAGGTCGTCGGATGTGGCCAATGGCTCATTACCCCGATTTTCGTTATCGTGCGCCGCAACATGGGCGCGCTTGATCGTGTTGTGGCACCGGCCACGGATCCCGACCAACCGCTGCCCCGCAGTTTCTTCGAATCCCATGGAGCGATCAATGAGCGATTACCTATTGCGACTGGCCAGCCAGCCAACGCTGCGCAATGTCATCAAGTCTGTCGGCTTGCCAACACCGGTTGAACTCAAGCGCGCGGGTACGCGCTATGCAGACCAACCCCTGGCTGGCCTGCAGGTGCTCTTTGGGACCGCCAAAGATGCCGCGGTCGCGACGGCGGTACGCGGTGAGCTGGAGGGCGCTGGTGCAACCGTGATCGCCCAGGCCGCCGAGGGTGCCAAGTACGATGCACTGGTCCTGGACGTGACCGAGATCGACGGTGTCGACGGCCTGAAGCAGCTTTACAGCTTCTTCCATCCGGTCATGCGCCAGATCGCGGCCAACGCCCGGTTGCTCGTGCTGGCCAGTGAGCCGGCCGAGGGCGGCAACCCGAAGGCCGTGGCCACGGCGCGCGCCACCGAGGGGTTTGTCCGCTCGATCGGCAAGGAGATCGGGAAGCGAGGGGCGACGGCTAACCTGATCCATGTCGCCAAGGGTGCGGAGACGCGCCTGGCCGCGCCGCTGCGCTTCTTCCTCAGCGGTCACTCGGCGTACGTGGACGCACAGCCGGTTCATGTGGGCCTGCAGGCCGATGCGCCAGAGGCGATGCCGCTGTCGGGTGCGCTGGAGGGCAAGGTGGCCTTGGTGACCGGCGGTGCTCGGGGCATTGGCGCGGCCACGGCCGAGCGTCTGGCTGCAGAAGGTGCGCATGTGGTCTGTCTGGACATTCCTGCAGACGAGGACACGCTGAATGCCACCGTGGCCAAGATCGGTGGCGCGGCCTTGCCGATGGACATCACCGACCCCAGCGCGCCCGAGAAGATTGCGACTTACTTCAAGGAGCAGCACGGCGGGGTCGACATCGTGGTGCACAACGCCGGTGTCACGCGGGACAAGACGCTGGCCAACATGAAGGAGCATCTGTGGGACATGGTGCTGTCGATTAACCTCGGCGCGATCCTGGCCATTGATGAGGTGTTGCTGGGCGACAAGGTGATCAATGACGGCGGGCGCATCGTCTGCCTGTCCTCGATTGGTGGGATTGCCGGCAACATGGGTCAAACCAACTACGGGGCCACCAAGGCCGGGCTGATCGGCTATGTGGCGGCCCAGTCGGCCGAGCAGGCCAAGCGAGGCATTACCGTCAACGCGGTGGCCCCCGGATTCATCGAAACGCGCATGACCGCGGAGATGCCGTTCATGATTCGCGAGGCCGGCCGGCGAATGAACTCACTGTCCCAGGGCGGTCATCCGGAAGATGTGGCTGAACTGATCAAGTTCCTCAGCACGCCGGGTGCGGTGGGCATTACCGGCCAGACGATTCGCGTCTGCGGCCAAAGCCTGATCGGAGCCTAGCCATGAGCGCCACCGTGAATCTGCAGTTTGATGCGCCACCGTCGATCTGGGTGGGTTTCGCCAAGGCCGCCAAGCCGGGCGCGGTGAGCCTGGGGCCGGGCCAGGATATTCCTCGAATGGAGGCGCATCTGGCACCGGCGCCGGCATCGGCCAAGCAGGTCGACAAGTACCGCAAGCTCTGCGGGTTTGAGTCCAACGGCCTGCTGCCGGTGACTTACCCGCACATCCTGGCCGCACCACTGCACATGGCCGTGCTGACGCACGATGCCTTCCCGCTGCGTTTGCTGGGCGCCGTGCATATGCGCAACGTGGTGCATCAGCACCGGGCGCTGCATCAGAACGAGCCGCTGGGCGTGCAGGTGGTGGTCGAAGGTCATCGCCCCGTGGACAAGGGGCTGGAGTTCGACCTGCAGACCCGCATCGTCGACACCGATGAGCAGTGTGTCTGGGAGAGCATCAGCACCAACCTGATTCGTGACCCGGGCAAACGCGCTTCATCCGGCGGCGGCAAAAAGGGCTGGGAGCCGCCGGTTTGGGATGAATACGCTGTGGTCGACCGTTGGAAGGCCGCGAGCAACATCGGTCGCCGCTATGGTGTGGTGGCCGGGGACGTCAACCCCATTCATCTGCATGCGGTGGCGGCCAAGCTGTTCGGTTTCAAGCGGGCCATCGCCCATGGAATGTGGTCGTTCGCCAGTTCCGTGTCGCGCTGTGGGGGCGATGTGATCGAAGGGGCTTGCTCGCTGGATGTGGCCTTCAAGCGCCCGCTGTTTCTGCCGGGTAAGCCGGAGCTGCTGGCCAAGCCCGCCGATGGCGGGCAGGCCTATCTGCTCACCAACCCGAACCGTTCCACGGTGTATCTCGAAGGGACGATTAAGCCGGCCAGCTAGCCGGTGCGCGCACTGTCGGCGGGCCTGCCGTCGGCAGTGCGGGTTTCGATCCAGTCAGCCAAGCGGGGCCAGACATGTGTTTGCGCCGCCTTGCTGACCACCATGCCCGGGTGATCAAAAGGGCCGGGGTCCGTAGGGCGCTCGCCGAGTAACCACCACTGCTTATCGGTGGCGCCGATCAGGTTGAATAGCTGTCGACAGCCGGTTGCGGGGTCGACGCGGTCGGCTTGAGAGGCCACCGCCAGCACCGGCGTGGTGAGCGCGTTCAGGCGCGCGGGCCAGCCCCCCGTTCTGCGAGCCTCCACCGTCCACCGGATGGAGTCTTCGATCGCAGCGGCCGGTTCGTCCTCAGGGCCGAGCCCGGCCAGCCGCGCCGGCACACGCCCCAGGCTGCGCGTGAGTGCGAGCAGGCCGGTGGAAAGCGGCGGCATCAGCCAGCGCTTGCCGCGCTGCGTTTGCGTGGCCAGGAGAATGACGCCGGCAACCTGTTCCCCCGGTAGTTGTTCGTTGACGGCGCGGGCGGCCAGCTGGCCGCCAAACGAGTGACCGATCCAGACAGCCGGCCGACCGGTTTGCTCCCAAATCTGTGCTGCCAGCTGCGGCAGATCAAACTGCAAATGTTCTTCTGCGCCTGGACGGGCCTGCGTGTTCGCCGGATGCCCGATGCCGCGACGTTCGATCATCCAGCATCGGTGCCCCCGCTGGGCCAGAAAGGCAGCGAGGCCAATATTCCGGTCGGATAGCCAGAAACGCCGGCTGGTGAACATGCCTGGGAGTAGCACCACCGGGGCGCCCGTCGCGGCAGCCTGCAACTGAATGCGGGTCACGCGGCAAACGCCACCATCGGCCGCCTGCTGCAGCCATTCGTCTCGCTGCAGGCTCATGCCTGTTGTTGTGTACGCGCCGACCGGGCCGCTTGGGTGCGTTCGAAAAAGCGGAGAATGTCGGGCATGAGTCGCGTTGGCGCGGTTCTGAGCTCCAGCGGTGATCGGGCGACGATGAGCTCCGCGTTGGGAAGTTCCTGGGACAGCGCGCGAGCATCTTTGAGATTGTGCAGCCAGTCGCCAGCATGCCCCACGACCAGGCTGGGCATGGACAGGCGCAGCCGCTCGCGCAACGGCGGCACGATGGGGCCGGCCAGCACGCCATGGATGATGGCCGCCATGTGTTCGGGGTCCTGGCTGACCGTATTGAGCAGGCTTTGCCACAGTCCACGCTGGGGTCTGGGCAGTCGTCGCAGCTGGCGGGCGCCGACCCGCCACGGCTTGTCCGCAAACCGGGCGCCGAGGAGCAGTGGTACCAGGAGCAATGCGGCTGCGGGTGCGGCCCGCTCCATGACAGGCATTTCCAGAAACAGGCCATCGACACGGTCTGGTGCCTGTACTGCGACATGCAGGGCGGTGATCGCACCCAGTGAGACGCCGCCGATGACCGCATGGGGCCAGCCCAGGTGGTCGAGGAGTGCAAGCGCTTGCTGTCCGAACACGTCGATGCGCAAATCCTGTGCGCGTGTGGTCTTATCGCTACGCCCGTGGCCTTGCAGGTCCAGTAGTGCCACGCGATATCCGGCCTGCGCCAGAGCGGCGGCCAGGTCACGATTAAGCTCGGAGTCCATCAGAATGCCGTGCATCAGTACGATGCGTGGTCCATCGGCCGGACCGGCCAGCGAAAAAGCCAGACGCGCGCCTGCGTGGGAGAACGCACCGCATTCCATGAGTGTCGGCATGACTGAGTATCCGTTTGCGGCGGGTCGGTGACCCGGGGCAGGTGAGTGAACAGTCTAACTGGCTTCGAGCGACGCTTCGGGTGGGAGTCGGGCGGCTTGCAGCCAGAATCGATACACCGCTTCGGCGATTCGGACGTAGCCGTCAAAATCCAGCGGTTTGGCGATGTATGCATTGACCCCTGCTCGATACGCCCCTCGGATATCGTCGGGCAACTGACTCGAACTGAGGGCAAGCACGACGGTGCAGGCGCGCAGTGCCGGTGTCAGTGCTTCCAGGAACTCCAGGCCATTCATGCCGGGCATGTTGAGGTCCAGCAGCACCAGCCGAATGCCGGGTTGTTCGCCGAGCCGGGTCAGCCCGGCCGCCCCGTCTTCCGCACAGTGAAGACTCAGCTGAGCCGCCGTCCTCGCGAAGGCCTGCTCGATCAACATACGGTCGGAAGCGGAGTCGTCTATGAGCAGGATGTCGGTCATATCGGTGTCGCTCAGCGGCGTTGAGGAATCCGGATGCTCAGTGTTGCACCCGGGCCGGGGTTATTCGTCAAATCGGCCGATCCACCGTGAAGTTGAGCTGCCCGCATGACTTTGGCCAGTCCGATGCCGTGCCCCGGGAATAGGGTGCGGGGATGTAAACGCTGAAAAATGCGGAAGGCACGCACGGCGCGTTTTGGCTCGATGCCGACGCCGTCATCGCGGATGTGGATCGTGATGCCGGTTTCGTCCCGATCGGCCGTGATTTCGACCTCGGCGGTTTGGTTCGGCGCGTGGAATTTCAAGGCATTGTCGAGGCCGCAGCGCAGCGCCTGGGCCAGCACGGTTGGGTCGGCTCGCAGCGGTAGCGTATCGGCCAATCGGCGGATACGCGGGTCCTCAGGAGATAGGCCCAGATCGCGAAAGGCCTGATCCAGCAGGGCGCCAATCGTGGTGTTCTGGGGTTGTAGCGGATGTTGGTCTAGCTGCACGTACTGCAGCAGTCCCTGCATCAGCGCCTGCATCCGGGCAGCCTCATCGCGGGAGAGTTTGATGGCCTGCGCGACGTCCTCGGGCAGCGCATCGAGCTGAACCTGATCTAAATGCCCACGAATGCCCCGTAAGGGTTCGCTGAGGTCATGTGAGGTCGCATAGGCCAGTTCGCTCAGGTCGCGCACCCGCTGCGCCAGCAGGTCCGCGTGGGCTTCGAGTGCCTTGTGTGCATTCGCTCGCTCGGTGATGTCGTGCATGACGACAACGGCACCAATCTTCTCGCCCGTCGCGCTGAAAATGGGCCGGCCCTCGGCTTCGATGTGTCTGGGGGGATGTCCGTGGCGGGCGATGACCATGCCGGCGCTGCGCACCTGTTCTCCTGAGAATGCGCGGAACAGCGGAATGTCTTCGGTGGCCAGCGGTGTCACGCCATCGGCATGGAAGAGGTCGTAGCGGGATGACCACTGCTCGGGCGGCAGGGTCATCGCATCCATCCCATGCCAGTCCCGGGAAGTCTGATTGAACAGGGCCAGGTCGCCGTTGGCGTCGCAGGCCACGACGCCATCGCCGGCATGCTCCAGCAAGGCGGTAATAAACTCCGCTTCGCGCATCAACCCGTTCGATGCAGAGGCGGGCCGAGTCAGCTTGTCAGTGGAAGACCCCATCGCGCGAGCCTATCCAGCGCCATGTAAAGCGGGCGTGAGCCGTTGAAGCGCTCACGCCCGGGGTCAGAGCGGAGGTTGTTATCCGGGTTGCTTCATGGTGAATCGGGCGATGGCAGGCAGCAGCAGGATGGCGCCGAACATGTTCGCGGTGAACATGAAGACCAGCAGGATGCCCATGTCGGCCTGGAACTGAAGCTGGGAGAACAGCCAGGTCGCCACGGACAGGCCCAGCGCAATACCGGTGAACACCACGGCCTTGCCGGTCTTGCCAAGCGTGTCGACCAGCGCCTGCTCAATGGTTTTGCCGGATTTCACGCCTTCTTCCAGCGTTGCATAGATGTAGATGCCGTAATCCACGCCAATGCCGACGGCCAGCGCGACCACCGGCAGCGTGGCCACCTTCAGACCGATGCCCAGATAGGCCATGACGCCGTAGGCCATCATGGAGACCAGTGACAGGGGCAGCACAATGGAGAGGACCGAGGACAGGTTGCGGAAAGACAGCCAGATGAAGCTGATCACCACCACATACACCCAGAACACCACCATCAGCTCCTGTTCCTCGACGACCTCATTGGTCGCGGCCATGACCCCGACATTGCCGGTGGCCAGGCGGAAGCTGACCGCATCCGTATCCGACGTTTCTTCCTCGTACTGCTTCACCGCATCGACGATGCGGCTAATGGTTTCGGCGCGGTGATCTTCCGTGAAAATAAAGATCGCCATGGCCGAACAATCGCCATTGAGCAGCCCCGATGTCGTGGGCACCAACGCCGTGGACTGGGCCAATGAGAACTGATTGCGGGGCAGGACCTCGGCAGACAGGCGGGCTTCGTTAAGGCCCCGGTAAACCATCTTCGCGTAGTCCAGAACCGATAGCGTGGACGCCACGCCCTCAACGTTGTCCATCCGCCAGGCAAAGCGGTCGATTTCCTCAACCACGTCGAAGTTCACACAGGCATCCGCATCGGCCTCGGCGATGACCTTGAGAATGTCGATGCCGATGGAGAAATTGTGTCCAATGGCGCGCGCGTCCTGATTGAAGCGCGAGTCGGGTCGCAGCTCGGGGGTGCCTTCCAGGGCGTCACCAACCTGCAGCTTGGGGTACATGTAGAACGCCCAGCCGAGCAGCAGCACACCGACGATGATGGCGCAGGCCGCCGGCACGGGACGGGTGATCTTGGCGACAAAGCCCCACATCGGTGCCAGCAGGTTCTCCCGAACCTGCTGCTTGCGTTCAAAGGCCTGCAAATCGCCGATGCGCATGTAGGTCAGCCAGGCGGGCATCAAAATCTTGTTGGTGATGATGATGGCAGCGACGCCGAAGGCGGCGTTGGCGCTCATTTCTTGGATGATCTGGATGTCGATCAGGGCGATGGTCGCAAAGCCCGCCACATCGGTGATCAGCGCGACGGTGCCCGGAATCGCGAGGCGGCGGAAGGTCTCCAGCGATGCATCAAAGCTGCTACTGCCATGCCCGACCTCGGCGACCCAGGCGTTGACGTACTGCACGCCGTGGGACACCGATACGGCCAGCACCAAGAACGGAACCAGAATGGCGAACGGGTCCAGGCCCAGGCCGAACAGCGACAGCAACCCGAATTCCCAGATCACCGCGACGATGGAGCAGGCCATCGGCAGGAAGGCCATCTTCATCGACCCCGTGTAACCCCAGAGCAGCAGCGAGGTCATCAGCAGCGCCAGGCCGAAAAAGCCGACGACTTCCAGCGTGGCATCGGTGATGTCACCGACCACCTTGGCGAACCCGACGATGTGGACCTGCAGGTTCGGGTTGTACTCCGGATTGTCGGCGGCGACGATCTCCAGGTCGCGGTTGTTAAAGGTGACGGTCTCGGTCTCGCCCGATGTCTGGGGCAGGGTGACGGTTTGCTCCCCGAACCACCGTTCCAGCCGGCCCGGTTCGCTGTAGTCGCGGCCGACGACGGTGCCGGCTTCCATGTCACCACTCGGTTCCCGGAGGCGGTACTCCCACACCGTCGGGCTTTCAATCCGTCCGCGGATGGTTTCCAGCAGGTCGGCGACATGGGTGTAGTCCACCTGCTTACCGGTCTGCGGGTCGACCTCCAGCAGCTCGGACACCACCATGGCGCCGGTTTCATCCTCGGAAACCAGGCGTCCGATGATCTGTGCCTTGCTGACATTCGACTTGATGATGTCGAACATCTGGGGCGATGGAGCGTAATCAGAGGGGATGACGTCGCCCCCCTCGAAGCCTTGCTCAGTAATCTCGACGAAGCGCACGTTGGGCGTGAACAGACTCATCACCCGTGGCCGGTCGATATTCGGCAGGAAGAAGACCTCGTCGGTGACCTGCTTCAAGGTGGACAGAAAGCGTTCGTTGTAGATCTCACCTTCTTTCTGCATGAGCGCCACCAGCACCAGGTTGGCGCCGCCGAACTCGCTGTAGTACTCCTTGAACGCCCCCATGTAGGGATGTTCCATGGGGATGGTTTTTTCGTAGCCAGCGTCAGGCTGGATGCGGGCAGCGTGGTAGCCGAAGAACACCGTCAGCGCCGCCAGGACAAAAAGGGTCAGGGCCGGTTTGCCAAAGACCAGTGGTTCCACCACGCCGAGAATGGCGCGAGCAACCGGCGAGTTCGTCAGTGAAGAGCCTTCCGAGGCCATGAGCGAGTCTCCCTGCGGGCGCCGGGCGGCGCACCGTTTTATTGATTCAATTCAGTCGGTGACCGGGGGCGGGCCGTGCCGGGATCCAGCCCGACACGACCTGGTGACTAGTGCCACTCGACGCCTTGTCGGCCCACGGTTAGTAGCTTGCCGTCAACCGGCACCACGCCGGCTAGCGTATCCCCGTTCGGATTTGGCACCAGCGTCCAGTTCGCCTGCTGCGCATCCGAATTCAAGATCAAACCGGCATTGCCGACCAGGGTGATGCCCCCATCCGGTCGGGTCGTGGCGCCGAAGAACGACTCATTGGCCGGCGTCTGAATTCGCTCCCAGCCCATGGCCTGGATGGCGGCCGGGTCTTCGACGTTTTCGGCCATGAACGGGTCGTAATCCATCGGATTCTGCGTGGCCACGGCCATGACATCCGGGATTCGGTAAAGGCGTCCACGCATGCCGTAAATCCAGGCGCCGTCGCGGTCGTCCGGGATTAGGCCAAAAAAGGAGCCGCTGTAAGGCGACACCAGCATTTCCCAGGTCTCGCCATCGTCACTGGAACGTGCGGTCAGACCTTTCTCGCCCACCATCAGCAAGACACCGTTGGCCAGGCGCCGAATCTGGCTGTTGTGAAAACCGAGAAACTCGATGTCTGGCGTGAGCTGATTCCAGGTGTCACCGCCATCGGTGGTGCGCAGGATCAAACCGTAGCTGCCCACGGCAAAGCCGCGCTCCGGCGTGTCAAACATCAGGTCGTAGATGATGACCGGCCGGCGGGGCTCCGGATTGAAGTGCTGCAACGACCAGCTGTCGCCGCCATCCGTGGTTTTCAGAATGGTGCCGTCGTGGCCACCGATGAACCCTGTCGATTCAGTTGGAAAGTCGATGGTGACCAGCATGGAGCGCACGGGGCTGGGTTGCTGATTCCAGGTTTGTCCATCGGCAGACTTCAGAATATGTCCGCGCATGCCCACAGCGAGGTAGCCATCAGCAATGGGCTGCAGGCCAACGAGAATGCGCTCATCGGCTAGGTCCATTTGCTCGGCAGGGTTGAGCCGGGGGTCGTCCTTGACCGCATCATCCGCAGCCTGGGCCACGCCGCCAATAGCGGCGAGACCCAGACCCAGCGTGAGCGCGGCCGCAGCGCGCCCGCCCATTAGCGCCGGCCCGCCACGCGCGCCAGCCCCTGAGGCAGGAACATGCGGTCTTCATAGCTGACATCGAAGTCCGAGATCTGGTCTTCGTTGGTCATGGCGGTGGCGAAGTAGCGACCGGTCTGCAGGTCGTAGATCAGCTCGGGTGAGCCGGAGACCGTGGGCACGAACGGGAAGGTGGTCAGGTGGGCTTCCTGCAGCTTCCACAGCTGATCGCGGTTGTCATAGCAGTCGACAATGGCGATGGACCAGGAATCCTCATCCACATAGAACACGCGCTTCTTGAACTGGTGACGCTGGCCGTCGCGTAGCGTGGCTTCGACGATCCAGACGCGGTGCAGCTCGTAGCGGGCGTGGTCCTGGTTGATATGCCCCTTGCCAAGAATCTCCTCATAGGACAGCAGCGGGCTGTTCATTTGGCCGGAGTTGTAGGGGATGTACATCTCCTTCTTGCCGACGAGCTTCCAGGTGTAGCGGTCCAGCGCCCCGTTGAAGACATCGATCTGGTCGTTGAACTGCTCGCCATCGGAACCCAGCGACGGGTTGTCATAGCCCACGTTCGGCGCACGGCGCGTGCGACCAATGCCCGGATCGTACAGCCAGGCGTTGCGTCCGCCCGAGGACTGATCTGCCGTTTCGTGGACCAGGGTGACCTGCCCGGCGACACGGGGCGGGGAGACCACCTCCTGCAGGTAGTAGGCGATGAGCTTGTTGGCGTCATCGGACTGATCGTTCAGGTTGGCGTACTTGAACTTCACGTCCTCGACCAGCTTGGAGATCTTGAAGTCGCCGTCCTGGGCCACGATCGCCTGGTTGTTAAAGCGCTTAACCGCCGAGCCACGGAACTTGAGTTTGTGGTTCCAGATGACTTCCGCACCCTGCTTGGGAATCGGGAAGGGGAAGCCGAGCTGGGCGTTCTTGACCGCATCCGTGCCTTCCAGCGAAGCGCGGGTGGCATTGGCCTTGGTGGCTTCGTAGATCTCATCGGGGAAGAAGCCGGTGCGCACCGTGGGATAGACGATCATCTTGTAATCGTCGTAGAGCTCGAACATTCGCTGATGGCCGACGGTGAGCTTGTCGGCGTGCTCTTTGTAGTTCGCCTTGGTGATGGTGAACTTGGCCGTCAGCGGATCCCCGTCGAGCAGATCCTGGTTGCGCTTGATCTCGTTATCGACGAGATCCTCGATCTTTTTGGGTTCGTTCTTGCGCCACTCTTCGAGCTGGGCGCGGGTGAGGTCTTGGACCTCTTGGGAGAACAGCTGGGCGCCCAGCCATTCGGGAATGGAGCCATCCGCATTGCCGGCCTTGACGGCGCCAATGGGGGTGAGCTCATCGCCGAGCTTGGCGGCTTCGTCGGCGCTGACGCCTGCGAAAAGGGGGAATGAGACCGCGGCTGCGGCCAATGCAGTGATTCGGCGCATGGCTCCTCCATGTAGCGCGTTGGGGTCCTGTGTACTACGGCTGGCACACGCTTCTAACTATAACAGCGTTCACTGACAAGGTTGTTGCGTTGGTGACGCGCCTGGCCACGACTTCGGGTCAAACAGTCTGATCTGTGCGTGGCTTGCGCTGACGCATCCGTTGCCGGTACTGGATCGGTGTTTCGTCACGCCAGCGTCTGAAGGCTCGGTAGAACGTGCTGGGCTCCGAGAATCCGGTGAGATAGACAATCTCGTCAATGGATTGGTTCGTGCGGTACAGCAGGCGACAGGCCAGCCGTTCGCGGTATCGGTCCAGTTCCTTGTTGAAACTGGTGTCGGCGGCTGCCAGTCGGCTGCGTAACTCACGCTGGGTGACGCTCAGCCGTTCGGCAACACGGGCCAGGCTGGGCGTGCCGTACTCCAGCTCACGGGCAATGGCCCGTCGTGCCGCGATCACAAAATTCGTGGCATCCAGTTCCTTGAGTCGGTCCTCGGCGACACGCTCGTGTAACTCCACCAGGCGTGGCTCGGCGTGCGGGGAGGGGCGCTCAAGCACCGCAGCATCAAAATGAATGCTGTTGTGGGGCTGTCCGTAGCTCAGCGGGCAGCCGATGAGCGACTCGGCTTCCTGGGTGTTGTCCGGCGCCTGGGCGACGAAGGTCAGGCACTGGGGCCTGAAGCTGTCGTCGGTCACGCTGCGAAAGAATTTGATCACGCCCTGGCTGAGGCACTCGTACAAATGCCGATTGGCGTTGACCGCGGGGAGCGCGGAATCGATGGTGAGTACGGCTGTGTGGCCGTCGCGGGACAAACTTCCCAGGCCGGCGCCGGACAGCAGTGCCTGGAAGCGCAGCGCCCGGTCCAGCCCCTCACCAAACGTGGTGCTGGAGAGGAACAGGTACTCCAGCACTTCGCCCCCAAAGGTCGGTAAGAACCGGCCGACATGCAGTCCGATATTGGAATCGCCGGTTTCCTCTTCCAGGCGTTCCCAAAAATGAGGAATTCGCTCGTGCAGCGTGCGACGATCACGCTGCTCGATGGCTTCAGGGCTCAGGCCCAGCTGCGCCATGAACGCCTCGGCATCAATTCCGGCCCGTTCCATGGCCTGGTAGACCTGGCGGGTCAGGGCGCTGGAGTCGTGATAGCTATGCGTTTCGATTGGCGCGTCCACCTGTGTTGTCGCGTCGGCTGAGTCATTGCGGAGCGAGCGATGCCGGCCCCAATATTAACGGCTAACTTGATGCGGCTGTGTACCGTGTCGTGTACGACGAGCTCTGACCACAAGGAAACGGCGAGAGATGGAGGAAACAATGCGCAGGATTGCGGTGGCATTCGCACTGGTCGGCACGACCGGGCTGGCCCAGGCCGTCACGGCCGAGATCGGCGATGTGGAAATCGAACTCAATACCCGGTTGACCACCGGCCTGGTCTGGCGCGCCCAGTCGCGCAACTCGGGTCTGATCTCCAAGCTGGCGAATAATCCGGACCTCTGTGCCGCCGATGACTGCATGTCGTTCACTGGCGACCCCGGTCCCAACCAACGGTTGGTGGATGCGCCCGGCCTGTTCTCAGGGGTCAATTTGGATGACGGCAACATCAACTACGACAAGGGCGACATCGTGTCGGCCACCACCTACGCCACGCCGGAATTCACGGCCTACTGGGCTGGATTCAAGTTCAAGGCATCGGCGCTGGCATTCTACGACCCCGAAAACGTCGACTTTGACGAGCGCCACCTCGATACCCGCTGGCAGCCGGCCACGGCGCCGCGGCCGGCCTATGTCGAGCGCGATTTCGCCTCGGATATCGAACTGCGCGAATTGTATCTGCAGCGCTATGTCGACGTATTTGACCGCGAAATCTCGGTGCAGATTGGGCGCCAGGTCGTGCCCTGGGGCGAGGCGACGCTGACCCTGTTCAACAGCGTCAATGAGCTTAATCCGCTGGACGCGACGATTGCCGGCTTCCCGGGGTTTGAATTGGGGCAGGTCAACCGGCCGTCTGGCATGGCGGTGTTTCAGACCGCGCTAACCGATTACCTGGCCGCCGAGTTGATCTACCAGTTCGAGTGGGTGCCGGTCCGGGTGCAGCCGCCGGGCAGCTTTCTATCCACCAATGACCTGGTGGGTGGCACCGACTACGCGATGGTCACACTGGGGCAGTTCAACGACGATCCGGAGCGCCTGTACCAGCCGCCGGCTGACGGCGCGGGCCTGATTTCCAGCTCGACCCGGACGGCACAGGCGCTGCCGGAGAACGAGCCGGATAATCTCGGTCAATATGGTCTGCGGCTGTCTTACTTTGCCAGCAATCTGAACAATGGCACGGAGCTGGGCTTTTACTACCTGCGCTATCACAGCCGCCTGCCGGTGGTGAGTGGTTTCGCAGCTGAAGCGTCCTGCACCCGTGACGCCGCGGTGCCGGGCAATTTCGCGGCTGCGCTTGTGGCCTGTAACGGTTTCAACGGGAACATCAACGTGACGGGGGGCGGCGAGGAGCCGCTGCCCACCGACACTGTGGCCTTGCAGGTGGAGTATCCGGAAGACATCGATATGTTCGGGGTGTCGTTCAACACCAATGTGGGCGATTGGGCCTTTTCCGGCGAGCTCTCTCATCGCCGCAATCTGCCGGTGCAGGTTAATTTGGCCGACGTGGTCTTTGCATCGCTCCAGCCAGCCTTTCCGGAAGAGGACATTCCCATCGGCATCGGCGGTGTGGGCCTGACGGTGCCGGGCGCGCGGTCTGCAGTGCCGGATCTGCTGTCGGCCTACCGGGGTATTACGGTGCAGCCGGGGCAGTATGTCCGCGGCTACGAGCGCATCGATGCCAGCCAGTTGTCGCTGGCCGGCCTGCGGATCTGGTCGCAAAACCCGTTTGGTGCCGATTCCGTGCTGTTCCTGATCGAAGGTGGGTTCTGGTATCACCACGACATGCCCGAAACCAGTGAGCTGGCCTTTCTCGGCACGGGCGATTTCACCCACCCGACCTATGGTGCTGACGGCACCGGAACCGCGCCGGATGGCGTGGATCGGACACTGACGCTCAACCCCACGCAGCAGACGGACGGCCTGCCGACCGAGTTTGCCTGGGGCTATCGCAGTCTGCTGCGTCTGACCTATAACGAGATTTTTCCAGGTGTGACCTTCGAGCCGCAGCTGCTGTGGTTCCACGATGTGCAAGGACAGACACCGTCGCCCATCCTGAATTTCACCGAGCGGCGCAAGGCCCTGACCTTTAACAACCTGTTCAAGATTGGCCAGACCTTGTCGCTGGGTGCGACCTATCAGTGGTACATGGGGGGCGGCGACTACAACCTGGAGCAGGACCGCGATTTCTACAATCTTTATGCGGTGTTCAATTTCTAAACCGACTGCAAGCACAATCCGACATGAATGACGACCAACGGGCCGCCCTGCGGCAGGCCTCCGTGCCCGACGCGGATATCGACGCGCTGACGGCGCTGGATGCGGTGGCGCTGGACTGTTTGATCGAACACCTGGAGCGGGCCCAGGATTGGCAGGCGCGGGAGCTCCGCGCCGCCATGGATGGCATGCTGGATGCCATGCCGCGCCTGCTGCGTGGCCCCGTCAAAAAGTTGTTCGAGCGATGAGTGCACTACTGGAGCAGGCCGAGCGCCTGAAGCTGGCCCGTGTGGTGGGCTGCGAGGTGGATGAATTGGGGCCCCTGGGCGAAGCGTCGGCCGCTGAGCTACGCAGCGCTCGGCGCGCGGCGTCGAATGCCTTGTTCGGTCGCCATCGCAGCCTCTTTGGCAAGCTGGCGGGCACAACCCGGTTGCTACCCACCAAGTTGTCGGCACAGTTCACCCAGAAATTCATCGGTCCGACCCTGGCGGGTCGCGTGGCCAGCGAGATGGAGCCCAAGCAGGCGCTGGCCCTGTCCGAGCGGCTGCCGACCCCGTTTCTGGCTCAGGTGTGTCTGTCGCTGGACCCAGGGCGCTCCGAAGCCATCATCCAGGCCATGCCGACCGAGCTGGTCATTGATGTGGCGCGAGAGCTGCGTGCCAATCAGGAGCATATCGTCATGGCGCAGTTTGCCGATGCGCTCACTGATGAGGTCGTCGCGGCCGTCATGGACTCCATCGAGGATCCGGGAGACCTGCTCAAGATCGGTTTTTACATCGAAAGTAAGCCGCGTCTGGAGACCATCATCAGTGCCATGGATGACGCAGGCTTAGCGCGCACCTTGGAGGCCGCTGATCAGCAAGGCCTGTGGCCAGAGGCCCTGGCCATGGTCGATGGGACCTCGGAAGCGCTCAGGGCGCGAATGGCCAATCTGATCGCCGCCCAGCCGGACGCGGTGATTCGCAGTGCCTTGGATGCTGCTGGACGGGAAGAGCTGTGGCCTCTGCTGGCAGATGCGGTCGTCCTGATGGCGGATGCCGGGCGCAGCCGGCTCATCGCCTTACTGGATGACCCGCAGTGGCGGCGCTCTCTTCAGGCGGCGCTTGCCGAGCAGGGCGCTGATCCGGCGATGCTCCCGGATTAGGCCCGCGGTCTTGCACGGGCTGTGTTGCGCCCGGCCCGTGCAAGACCGATTGGCGTCTTACTGCCCGCCTGATTGAGCCAGCAGGGTGTCACGAATGGCGCGTAGCTGTGTTTTGACGGCCCGTGCCTGCTCGGGGCCCATCCGGATCAGTGCTTTCTGACCCCAGGACAGGCGTTCCAGCTTGGGGTCGGCGAACTCGAAGAACACCTTCGGCTGCTTAAGCGCAATCGGCCCCTGGACTTCTGGGGTGGCCAGCAGGTGGTCGATGATCTGCACCAGGCGATCGTTGAAGTAGCCATCTGGATAGCCGAGATCCTCGTAGGCGTCCTGAAACAGCGGGTAGTAACGGGTGTAGACCGCAACCAGTTGCTCGGGCGAGGCGGCGGTGAACGCGTCTACCCAGGGTTCGTAGCGCTCGTAATTGGCGGTGTCCAGGCGGATGCTGTCACCACTGCGCACCACCGGTACGCTGCCTTCGACCGATGCAACGGGCCGGAACCGCCGCGAAACCGGGTCGCTGTCCAAGTTGTCCACGGCGACCACGGTTTTTCGGATCAGGGCATCGGGGACGAGAAAGCGTTCGATGGCAGTGGGGGCGGCGGTCTGTGCGAGATCGCTGCGAAGTGGCTCGTCGCTCTCTGCCAGGCTGGGCAGGGGATCCGGCTCCTCTGGGGTGGGCGTCTCGGTCGGTTCGGCGTCTGCGGCGGCGGGCGCAGGTTCCGGCTCAGGCTGACTGATCGGATACTGTGGTTTGGCGGGTTTCGGTGCCTCTGCTTCAGCGACGGGCGCTTCCGCCACGGGCTCGCTCTTGCTCAGCTTGGCTCCAAACAGGCTGAGTGCAGCCACTACCACGAGTACCAGGGCAGCAACCCCGATGGCAATCCATGCTCCGCGTTTCATTCGGTCGTCCGGTTGATCGATGGTGATGCTTGAGCGTAACCAACCCAGCCTGATATGGAAACGCGCGATGCGCCGCCTATATACAAAAAAGCCCCGGCTCGCGCGTGGCGAGCCGGGGCCGTTGCCCTGGCGCTGGGTTTAGGCCTGGCCGGACGCAACCAGTTTCGGCCGTGGCGCATCCTTGCCGATGAAGCCTTCCGTGACGGCCGTGGACGAGCCGATCCGGACGTACTCCTCCGGAGAGAATTCGTCCACGCCCCAGGATTCCAGCTGGACCCGGCGGGTCTCGCGAACCTGTTCGGCCTCTTCGGCGGTGATGACCTGACGCTCCAGCGCCAAGTGCACCAGATCGGCCGGGTGGCCCTTGGGCAGCGTGCGTGCCTTGATGGCTTGGCTGATCTTGGCGTGGACCGGTCGGACTTCATGCAGCATCCGGAATGCCCGGTACAGCCGGCCGGCACCCCGGTCGGACTCCGCCGGGACATGCAGCCCAGCCTGCAGGCGTTGGAGATGGTCGCCATGCGTCTGGACAACGGCGGCGGCCGGGGCCAGCAGGTCATCCGTTACACCCTTGCCAATCGGGTTGAGCCGCAGCAGCCAACCGCCCACCGATTTGAACCACCAGCCCACGACCGGCGCATCGAAGTTGGCGTAGACGCCTTCGAACCCGTCCTGGATCTCCTTTAGCCCGTAGTTCAGGGCGTAGTGCACCAGCGGAAGGTCTTCGGCGCGACGGCCTTCGGCCTCGAAACGGCGTAGCGTCGCCGTGCAGAGGAAGATCCACGACAGCACATCTGCCAGCCGGCCCGTGAAATTGCCCTTAGCCTTGAGCTTGGCACCCATGAAAATCATGGCCAGGTCGGACAGGATGGCAAAGCGCGTCGACGCCCAACCCAGGCGGCGATAGTAGGTGGCGGTGGCGCCGCTCACCGGGGTGCCGGCGCTGCGGCCGCGGGTCAGGTAGCGGGTCATGCTCCGACCGAAATTGACCACCATGCCGCCGACCCAGCCCAGCAAGGCCTTGCGGAATCGGGTGCTGTCCTCGGCTTCGACCGATTCGACCAGCGTGCGTGCATAGGGGTGGGAGCGATTCGCGCCCTGGCCGTAGATGATCAGCGTGCGCGTGAGAATGTTGGCGCCTTCCACGGTGATGTTGATCGGTGCGCCGATATACGCGTCGGAGACGATGTTGTTCGGGCCGCGTTGGATGGCCGCGCCCGCCATGACGTCCATGGCGTCGATGGACAGCGAACGCATGAGTTCCGTCAGTTGCTGCTTGAGAATGGCGGAGACCACGGGCGGTTCATGGCCGGCGTCCACGGCCGAGCAGGAGTAGACCCGCGCGGCTTCCATCAGATACTGCAGGCCGGCAAGGCGGGCGACCTTGGCCTGCGGGCCCTCCATCAGTCCGATCGGCATGTTGAACTGCTCGCGGACCATGGAATAGGCACCGGTGACCGAGGCCAGCATGCGCGCACCGCCGACGGCCGAGGCCGGCAGGGAGATGGCGCGGCCACCGGCCAGCGATTCCATCAGCATCTTCCAGCCCTTGCCGACATAGTCGATGCCGCCAATGGTGTTGGCCAGCGGAGCGACGACGTTCTCGCCATAAATGGGGCCATTGTGAAAACTCACGCCCATGGGGTCGTGGCGGGCGCCGATGGACAGCCCCTCCATGCCCTTGTGCAACAACATGACGCTAATGCCCAGGTCTTCGCCGCGTTCGAGCAGGTTCTCCGGGTCGCGCAGCCGAACGGCCAGTGAAATCAGGTTGGCGATGGGCGCCAGGGTGATATAGCGCTTGGAAAAGTTCAGGCGGGCTTTCAGGTGTCCGTCTTCATCGCGGAAGACTTCACCATCGGCTTTGATGGAGGCCGCGTCGGAGCCGGCCGTCAGCTCGGTCAGACCGAAGCAAGGGATGTATTCACCCTTGGCCAGGCGCGGCAGGTAATGCGCCTTCTGCTCCTCGGTGCCATATTTTTCGGTCAGCTCGGCTGCGCCCAGCGAGTTCGGAATCACCACGATGGCCGCGACGGCCGCGCCGGCTGCCTGAATTTTGGCCATGATGGTCGAGCGGGCCAGTACCGAAAAGCCCTTGCCGCCGTACTGCTTGGGGATCAGCAGGGCGAAGAAGCCATTTTCTGCCAGGAAGTCGAACACGGCATCCGGCACCTGGCGCGTGCGCGACATCTCCCAGGTGTCGCACATCGCAATCAGCTCCTCACAGGGGCCGTCCAGAAACGCCTGTTCCTCGGCCGTCAGCTGGCCGTAGTTCTCTGCGAGCAGCGCCTTGAAGTCCGGATTGCCTTTGAAGAACTCGCCTTCGGCCCAGACATCGCCAGCCTCCAGTGCCTGACGCTCGGTATCCGACAGCCGCGGAAGCATGCCGGCATTTTTCATGCCCATCATGATGGATTGGAACATTGCGAACTCCTTGGTTATCCAGGTTCAGAATCTAGGCGGGAATGCGCTCGAAGCTGTCGCCGGCCTCGGCCATGGCGACCAGACGCGCGGCCGGGATGAACCGCTCGCCGTAACGGTCGGCGAACTCCCGTAGGCGGGCGACGGCCCGGTCGATCCCGTAGGCATTGAGATACTGCAGCGGGCCGCCCTGAAACGGCGCAAAGCCCCAGCCGAAGATGGCGCCGATGTTCGCGTCCCAGACAGACTCCAGCACGCCTTCCTCCAGGCAGCGGACCGTCTCATTGGCCTGGACCAGCATCAGCCGCTCGATCATTTCGGCCTCGGGGATCTGGGTGTCGGCGACCGGATAGTGCTCGGTCAGGCCGGCCCAGAGGTGTTTCTTGCCGCCTTCGGGGTAATCGTAGAAGCCGCGGCCGGCTTTTTTTCCGGGGCGATCCAAGGTCTCGACCATGGTCTTGATCAGGCCGTGTGCCGGCTGCTCGGGTACGGTCTTGCCCTCGGCCTCAAGGTCCTTGCGGGTCTGCTCCATGATGTGCAGCGACAGGGACAGTGAGACCTCGTCATGTAGAGCCAGCGGGCCCACCGGCATGCCGGCCTTGAGTCCGGCCACCTCGATGCGTCGCGGATGCTGGCCATCGACCAGCAGGGCAATGCCTTCCATGATGTAGGTGGAGAACACGCGGGAGGTGTAGAACCCGCGGGCGTCGTTCACCACGATGGGGGTCTTGCGAATCTGCTGCACGTAGTCAAAGGCACGTGCCAGGGTTTCGGGGCTGGTCTGTTCCCCCTTGATGATCTCGACCAGCGGCATCTTGTCCGCCGGGGAGAAGAAATGCAGGCCAATGAACTGCTCGGGCCGCGTCGACGGCTTGGCCAGTCCGGTAATGGGCAAGGTGGAGGTGTTGGATGCGAACACCCCGGCGGGGTCCATGACGGCTTCGGTCTCCTGTGTCACCCGGGCCTTGAGCTCGCGGTCCTCGAATACGGCCTCGATGATCAGGTCACAGCCGGCCAGGTCCTGCACATCGCCGGTGGCCAGGATGCGATCGAGCAACGCGGCGCCGTCGGCCTTGCTCATGCGGCCCTTGGAGACGGCCTTGTTGACCAGGGACTCCGAGTAGGCCTTGCCCTGGTCGGCGCCGGCCTGCGAGACATCCTTCAGGACCACCTCGATGCCGGCCTTGGCGCTGACAAAGGCAATGGCGGAGCCCATCATGCCGGCCCCCAAAATCCCGACCTTGCGGACCTGGCTACGCTCGAAACCGACGGGGCGGGACCCCCCCTTGTTCACATGATTGAGCTGATACCACAGCGTGGTGATCATGTTCTTGGCTTCGGGCGAGATGACGCAGGCCGCGAAATAGCGCGACTCGATCTTCAGGGCATTCTCGAAGTCCACCAGCGAGCCTTCGACCACGCTGGTCATGATGTTTAGCGTCGCCGGGTAGTTGCCCTGGGTCTTGGCACGCAGCATCGACGGCGCAATCGCCAGCATTTGGGCGACAGCCGGATGCTTGGCATCCCCGCCGGGATACTTGAACTTCTTCTGGTCCCAGGGCTGGGTCGCCTTGGGATTGGCTTTCGCCCAGGCCTTGGCCTTGGCGATGAGGTCTTCGGGCGTGTCGGCGAGTGCATCGATGATGCCCTGGGCTTTGGCCGCTGCCACGCGCAGTTCTTTGCCTTCCATGAGCAGCGGCAAGGCGGTCTGGATGCCGATCAGCCGAGGGAGGCGCTGGGTCCCGCCACCGCCCGGCAGCAGGCCAAGTTTGACTTCAACCAGACCGAACTTGGCCTTGGGATTATTCAGCGCGACGCGGTGATGGCAGGCCAGAGCCATTTCCAGGCCGCCACCCAGCGCGGAACCGGGCAGGGCGCAGACGACCGGCTTGCCGCCGGTTTCGAGCTGACGCAGCAGCTGTTTAAAGCGGTCGGCCATGGCCACCACCTCGGCCGGGTCGGTCATCTGGTACAAGCCATCGATGTCGGCCCCGGCGAGGAAGTCACGCTTGCCGGAGGTCAGGACGATGCCCTGCACGGCGTCGTCACCGTAAGCCTGTTCGACGACGCGCTGGAACGGCTCGGTCAGCGAGTCGTTGAGCACGTTCTGGGAGCGACCTGGCATGTCCAGGGTGATCAGGGCGATGCCATCGGCATCGACTTCGTAGCGGATAGGGGATTCGGGGGTGTTATTCACATTGGCCACCATGGCGGCGTGTCTCCAGCGAAAGCGAGTGTCGGGTCCGGGTGCTGTGGATCTGGGCTAGACGCGTTCAATCACGGTCGCGATGCCCATGCCGCCGCCCACGCAGAGTGTGATCAGGCCCGTGGATTTGTCCTGGCGTTCCAGTTCGTCGACCAGCGTGCCGAGCAAGATGGCCCCGGTGGCTCCTAGGGGATGGCCCATCGCAATCGAACCACCGTTGACGTTGACGCGATCGGGGCCGATGTCCAGGTCCTGCATGGCGCGTAGCACCACGGCGGCGAAGGCCTCGTTGATCTCGTAGAGGTCGATGTCCTTCGGTGTCATGCCGGCCTTTTTCAGCGCCTTCATCGAAGCGGGGCCGGGGCCGGTGAGCATGATGGTCGGCTCGGTGCCCACCACAGCGGTCGAGACGATCCGTGCACGAGGTTTCAAGCCCAGTTCCGCACCCTTGTCCGCCGAGCCGATCAGCACGACGGAGGCACCGTCGACGATGCCGGACGAGTTGCCGGCATGGTGGACGTGATGGATGGTCTCAACGGTGGGGTACTTGCGCAGCGCGGTGGCGTCAAAGCCCATGACGCCGATTTGCTGGAATGACGGCTTCAGGCCGGACAGTGTTTCCACCGTGGTGTTGCCGCGAATGGTCTCATCGTGATCCAGCACGGTCAGACCGACATCGTCGCGTACCGGAATCACCGAGCCCTTGAAGTGGCCGGCCTGTTGCGCGGCCGCGGCCCGGCGCTGGGACTCCACGGCGTAGGCATCAACATCTTGCCGGGAAAAGCCGCCCAGCGTGGCGATCAAATCCGCGCCGATTCCCTGTGGCACGAAGTCCATCTTGGCGTTGACGCGTGGGTCCATGACCATGGCGCCACCATCCGAGCCCATCGGCCAGCGACTCATGGATTCGACGCCGCCGGCAACGACGAGCTGTTCCTCGCCGGATTTGACCTTCATGGCCGCAAGGTTGACGGACTCGAGCCCCGAGGCGCAGAACCGGGACTGGGTCACACCGGGGACGGATTCGTCCCAGTCGGCGTACAGCACGGCCGTCCGGGCGATGTCGGCACCCTGTTCGCCCACCGGGGTGACGCAACCCAGGACCACGTCGTCCACCTGACTGGTATCCAGGCTGTTGCGATCACGTAGGGCGACCAGCACGTTCTTGAGCAGGTCGACGGGGGCAATCTGGTGCAAGGAGCCGTCTTTCTTGCCCTTGCCGCGCGGTGTGCGCACCGCGTCGTAAACATAGGCCTCGGTCATGGGGCGTCTCTCCGCGAGTTCAGACTCGACAATGGGTAATTGTTGTTACCAGTCCGTCCGGGGCGGGTCACCCGTCCCTAGGCTGGCTGACTGCGAAGTAAGCTAGTCCATACGGTACCGAATTGCAATGGCAGAAGCTGAGGCGATCTGGCCTCGTGTCAGCAGGTGTGGTAATAATAATTACCATGAATCAAGAACAGGCTTTACCCGATCTCAGCGGCCTGGCGCCGGCGACACGAGCGCGGATAGAAGACGCATTGCTGGCGGTGTTCTCCGAACGAGAATTCCACAAGGTCGGCATGGCCGAGATCGCCCGGCAGGCCCGCGTCAGCTTGCAGACCCTGTACAAGTACTACGGAAGCAAAGAGGCGCTGCTGTACTCCGGGCTGGATCACTGGATGGCCCAGGTCACCGAGCGCATGACCGACCATCTGCAGGGGATCCAGAACTACAAGGATCGTCTGCGCAAGGTCTTTTGGGTGCTGCTGGATTTCTATGAGCGAAATCCCAAGGTCGGGCTGCTCATGCAGAACGCCATCTACTTCAATGCCTGGGGCCGAGAGCCGGCGCTCCGGCAGCCGCAGTTCACGCACGTTTTCATGCAGGTGCTCAGCGAGGGGCGTGACGCCGGTGTGCTCACCGATGAGGTCGAGACCCGGGTGCTGCTGGACATTTTCTACGGCGTGGCGGCGCGCATCATTGCCCAATGGTTGAATCACGGCATGAAGGAGCCGCTGGCGGCTCGCGCGGATGTGCTGTTCGAGCTGATCTGGCGGGCCATTGCCAAGCCGGGTTAGCCCTGCGTTGCCTCGGGGGCCGAGCCGTCGGATACTGCAGGCTCAATGCCGTGCCAACGGTGCGGCGCATTACGCAGTCATCGAGAAAACTGCGGATGTTCCCAACAAAGCGAGGAGAGACGAATGAGCCGGACAGTCATTCAGGTGTTCGAAGAGACGGCTGCGCGCTGTGGTGATTTGCCTGCGCTGAAGACCAAGATCAACGGGGTCTGGCAGGCGACGTCTTGGGCCGACTATCGCCGCAACGTACGGACCACGGCGCGGGCACTCATGGGCGCCGGGCTGGCGCCGGGCGACGGCTTCGCGCTGTTGGCCGGCAATAGCGAATACTGGGTGACTGCTTATCTGGCCTCAATCGCGGCGGGCGGAGTCCCTGCGGGTTTGTACGTCACCTCCAGCCCGGAGCAGTGCGCCTTTGTGATCGACCATTGCGATGCCTCGATGGTGCTCGTCGATTCGGAGGAGCAGCTGGCCAAGGTATTGGCCGTTCGCGACCAGTTGCCCAAGCTCAAAACCATCATTCTGGTCGACGGCGAGTCCGACGCGCCGGACGTGCTCACCTGGGGCGCTTTGCAAACCTACGCCGAACAGGTGACCGAGGACGCGCTGCAGTCACGCATCGATGCCTTGAAGCCGGATGATCTGGCGACGCTGATCTACACCTCGGGTACCACCGGCAATCCCAAGGGTGTGATGATGTCGCACACCAATCTGACCTTCACCGGCGAGACCGCACGCGAAACCGTGGGCATCCAGCGTGGCCATGAAGTCATCAGCTACCTGCCGCTTTGCCACATCGCCGAGCAGAACATCACCCTGCATGTTTCGTTGGCAGCCGGGCAGACGGTCTGGTTCGCCGAATCGCTGGAGGCACTGGGTGACAACCTTAAGGAGGTCCGGCCCCATTTCTTCGTGGCGGTGCCGCGCGTCTGGGAGAAAATTCAGGCGAAGCTGGAGGCCGGCATGGCCGAGGCGACGGGGCTGAAGAAGCACTTGTTGAGCTGGGCGCGTGGCGTCGGGGCGCGGTCAGCCGAGGCGGATCAGGCCGGTCGCCGGCGTCCCTTGCTCTACCCGGTGGCCGACAAGTTGATCTTCTCTAAGCTGCGAGCGGCGCTGGGGCTGGATCGTTGCTTTTATGCGATGACGGGGGCTGCCCCCATCTCGCAGGGGACCGTGGATTTCTTCGCATCGCTGGGGATCACCATTCTGGAGGTCTACGGCCAGTCGGAATCGACAGGTGGGGGCACCTTGTCCATGCCGGGGGGCAACCGGAAGGGCTCGATCGGCCGGGCCTTGCCGGGCACCGAGGTCTCCATTGCCGACGATGGCGAAATTCTGCTGCGCGGCCCTCATGTCTCGCCCGGCTACTACAAGAACCCGGAGGCCACGGCCGAGACCCTGGATGCCGACGGTTGGCTACACACCGGCGATGTAGGTCGCATGGATGACGACGGATTCGTCTACATCACCGACCGCAAAAAAGAGCTGATCATCACCGCCGGTGGCGAGAACATCAGTCCGCAAATGCTGGAAGGGCGTCTGTCTTCGATCCCCGGCGTGAGTCAGGTGGCCGTCATCGGCGACCGCCGCAAGTACATTACCGCCTTGTTCACATTGAATCCCGAAACCCTGCCCGGCGCCGTCCAGGCGGCCGGCAGCCCGGCGCGCCATCCGCAGGAGGCCGCCAATTGTCCGGTGTTCGTGCGTTGGTTCGAGTCGCAGGTGGAGCTGGCCAACGCGGACTTTGCCCGTGTGCAGACGATCAAGAAGTTCACCTTGCTGGACGAGGACTTTTCGGTGGAGGGGGGGGAGCTGACGCCGACAATGAAGAAAAAGCGTCGGATCATCGCGGAAAAGTACGCGCTGCAAATCGAGGCCATGTACGCCAGCTGAACGGTGGTTCGGCGACGCGCTGGGGCGAATCTACGACAGCGAAGGCGCGTCGGCGTCGTTAAAGTGTTCGCTACACCGCATGACACCACGGCAAGGAGACCCCGATGAGCGAGACGGTGAGCTGGGATACCCTCATTCGCAATGCACTGATTTTTGACGGCACTGGCCAGCCGCCGCTCCGTGAGGACCTGGCGATCGCGGGCGGTCGCATCGCTGCACGCGGCCCTTCGCTGCCCGCCGAGCAGGCGCGCGAGGTGGTCGAGGCAGATGGCCAGTGGCTGATGCCCGGACTGCTGGATATCCACACGCATTTTGATCTCGAGGTGGAACTCGCGCCTGGCCTGCCGGAGGCCGTCCGCCACGGTACGACCACGGTGGTCTTTGGTAATTGCTCGCTGGGGTTGGCCTACGGGGCCCAGCGGCGCAACGGTGAGGACCCCATTGTCGACTGCTTCGCCCGCGTCGAGAACATTCCCAAGCCGGTGCTGGCCAAGGTCGTGGACCAGGTCCAGTGGAGCGACTCCGCCGGTTACCTCGCGCATTTCGATGCCTTGCCGCTGGGGCCCAACGTGGTGCCGCTGCTTCCGCATTCGATGTTACGGGCCGAGGTCATGGGGCTGCGGGAGTCGGTGACACGCTATCCCACGAATGAGGAACTCAAGCGCATGGAGGCGCTGGTCGAGCTGGCGATGCAGGAGGGGTATGCGGGCTTCTCTACCGATGCGCTGCCGTTTCACTATCTGGCCAACGACCCGCATCGGCGGACCAAGATTCCCAGCCAGTGGGGGTCATTCAAGGAACTGCGCAGGCTCACCGGCGTCGTGCGTCGTCACGATCGGGTGTGGCAGGCCACGCCGCCCAAGGACAGCCCGCCGCAGGTGTTGCGCAACTTCCTGCTTACCAGCGGGCGCATCTTCGGCAAGCCGCTGAAGATTACCGCGGTCGCAGCCCTGGATATCGCAACGAATCGGGGCATTGCCAAGCTGGGCAAGCTGCTGAGCCGTTTGCTGAACTCCCGCCTGATCGGGGGGCATTTCCGCTTCCAGGCGCTGGCGGCCCCGTTCAAGGTGTATTGGGATGGCCCGATCAACCCACTTGCCGAGGAGATCGACGAGCTACGCGAGCTGAACGAGCCGGATCTAGACGATGAGGCCGCGCGCATGGCCTTGTTGGACGATCCGGCGTATCAGCAGCGATTCCGCAAGATGTGGCGCCACGGCAAGTCGGGGTTCAACCTGGCGAATCTGGCGCGCCTGCTGGGGCGTGAGCGCATGGCTTTCAGCCGGCGTCTGGAAGACATGGTCTTTGTCCAGGTGCCGGGTGATGTCGACGCCTTATGGAAGGACGAGACCTTCCAAGCCGTGTTTGCGCGGCTGCAGCGCTGGCAGGCGACCGGGCAGGGCGCACGCTCCTCGGCCGAAGAGGCGGTGTTCGATGGCTTTCCCAAACCCATCGAAGACGATGCGGCCTTCGTGCTGCACCTGTTCCGCCAATATGACCTGGACTTGCGTTGGTACGTGATTTCCGCCAACCGGGATCCGGAGGTGGTCAAGTCCTTGCTGTTCAACCCCAATGTGCTGCCCGGCTTTAATGACTCCGGCGCGCATCTGACCAACATGGCCTTTTACGACGCCAATCTGCGCGGGCTGCAAATTGCGCAGGCCGATGGGCTGGATCGTGTGGCCTGGCATGTGAAGCGGCTGACGCGCGATCCGGCCGATTTCTTCGGTGTGCGGGCCGGTCGGATCGATGTCGGGGAACAGGCCGATGTCATTCTGGTCGACCCGGAGGCCTTGCGGCGTTATGACTCGGACGCCAACACGCATCGCATCCATCGCGAGGCATTCCAGAACGACCAGATGGTCAACCGTTCGGATGGGGTGGTCCGGCTGACCTTAATCGCTGGCAAGGTGGCCTGGTCGGTCGATCAGCATGGCCCGCGGCTGGGTGTGGAGCGCATGGGGCGGCTGCTGCGTCACCATTCGCTGGAGTCATCGTCAGACAGCAACCAGGCGGCTCGGGAGCCACTGGCCAGCGCGGCCTGAATCAGCGCGGGTCCGGCTGCCGCAGAGGTCAGCCTGATGACGGTGCGTCCTGATCAGCGGGCGCATCGTCATTGTTGCATTCGGGCAATGCGCGGGGAGATTGCCGCGGCGCGCGGCGCAGGGCCTCGGAGACGGTCAATGCCGCGGTTCGATCTAACTGTTCCCGGGTAATGACCTGTTGGGCCTGCGAGTTGCAGGGGCCATGATCTCGATGGGCCTGCGTGCCGCGGCTGGCGTCGGGTTGCGCGACAGCCAGCGATGCCTGTGTGAGCAGCAGCGCGGTGAGGATGTCAGTCCTGCGCATGGGAGGCTCCGTTGCATGTGCCGACTGCAACTGTAGAACCTCCGTCCTGCCCTGTCACAGGCTGCATCAGCCCGGCTCGCGCTGGATGCGGCTGTCGCGCCCAGCATCCAGTCACGCGCTTCCGACTAGTGTCGGAAGTGCCGGCGCCCGGTCAGGATCATCGCTAGGCCATGTTCGTCCGCCGCAGCGATGACCTCGTCGTCGCGAATCGAACCGCCCGGCTGGATGATTGCCTGCACGCCGGCCGCTGCGGCCGCATCGATGCTGTCCCGGAACGGGAAGAAGGCATCCGAGGCCATCACGGCACCCTGCACCGACAGCTCAGCTCTGGCGGCCTTGTCGACCCCCAGGCGCGCGCTGTCGACGCGGCTCATCTGGCCGGCGCCAATGCCGATGGTTCGTGCGTCGCGGGCGTACACGATGGCGTTGGACTTCACGAAGCGGGCCACCGTCCACGCAAAGGCGAGGTCTTGTCGAAGGGCATCATCCGGCTGCTGTCGGGTGGCCACGGTCCAGTCGGTCGAAGCACCGGCGCTATCCAGGCTCTGCACCAGCAGTCCGCCGGCCACTCGCTTGTAGTCCATGGCGGCGAGGCCGCTGTCCGGCGTGCCAACGGCCAGGGCCCGCACATTTTTCTTGCGTGTGAGCACCTCGACCGCCGCATCGGTAAAGCTTGGCGCGGCAATGACTTCGACAAACTGCCGATCCAGGATGATTTCGATGAGCGCGGCATCGACTGGCTGATTGAACGCGATGATGCCGCCGAATGCCGAGGTGCTGTCGGTGGCGTAAGCGGCGTCGTAGGCCTCCAGCTGGGACGCTGCGACCGCGACACCACAGGGGTTGGCGTGCTTGACGATGACGCAGGCCGGTGTGGCCGCATCAAAGGCCTGGACGCAGCTGACGGCCGCGTCGGTGTCGGCGACATTATTGAATGACAGCGGTTTGCCCTGCAGTTGGCGTGCGGTGGCCAGCGTGCCCGCTGGCGCCTCGCGTTCACGATAAAACGCCGCGAACTGGTGTGGGTTCTCGCCATACCGCATGGGTTGCACGCGATCGAACTGCAGGGTCAGCGTGCCCGGCAGTTCAGACCGGGCCTCATCGCCGCCGTCACGCGTTAGGTAGGCGGTGATCGCGCCGTCATAGCGTGCAGTGAGCGCGAAGGCCTTTGCGGCGAGCTGGCGGCGCAGGCTGAGGTCAGGGCCGCCGTCGTCTAGCGTGGCAATCACGGTTGCGTAGTCGGAGGGGTCGACCACCACGGCGACATGCGCGTGGTTCTTGGCCGCAGCCCGGAGCATCGCAGGGCCGCCGATGTCGATGTTCTCGATGGCGTCGGCGTCCGTCACATCGGGGCGCGCAATGGTGGCCTCGAAGGGGTAGAGGTTCAGCACGACCAGGTCGATGCCGGTGATGTCATGCTCGGCCATGACGGCATCGTCCTGACCCCGTCGGCCAAGAATGCCCCCGTGAATCTTGGGATGCAGGGTTTTGACCCGGCCATCCATGATCTCCGGAAAGCCGGTGACCTCGGACACGTCGGTGACGGCGAGTCCGGCATCGCGTATCGCGCGTGCCGTGCCGCCGGTGCTGAGAATATCGATACCGCGCTCGGCCAGTGCCTGTGCAAGATCGACGATGCCGGTCTTGTCGGAAACACTGAGCAGGGCGCGCCGCACAACAGTGGGCGCTGCGTTCATTCGTGGAGTCCGTGAGCCTTGAGTTTCTTGCGGAGGGTGCCGCGGTTCAGTCCGAGAATTGCGGCGGCGCGAGACTGGTTGCCATCCGAGTAGTCGAGCACGGCTTGCAGCAGCGGTGCTTCCACTTGGTCGATGACCATTTGGTAGAGGTCGCAGGGCGCCGAGCCATTCAACTGACCCAGATAGTGGGCAAGACTGTCTGCCACATGTTCGCGCAGTGGTCGAAGAGGGACTGAGCCGTTGTTCATGGGGTCAGCGTGATCGTGCGGGTTCTCATCAGGCATTCGTCTGGTGGCGCAATTCAGCCAACGGGGCCGCCGAGCCGGTCTTGGCACCCCGCGAAAGCATGCGGAAAAGACGGCGGATCATAGCGCTGCGGCCTGTCAGCGCAAGCCTGAGCCGGCCAGCGGCAGCGACGGACTAGGGCGGCGCAGGCGAATGCCTAGGTGGCTCAGCGGCTTGGGGCCGATTAGTCGAGTTGTCCCTGCAGTCGCGCCCAGCCATCTTGCACCGCACCAATGCGCAGACGGATCAGCGGTGCGTAGGCGGCGATCACCTCGTCCGCCTGGGTTTCCAACAGGCCGGCCAGCACGATGTGGCCGCCCGCGCGCAGCCGGCCAATCAGGGCAGGGGCCATCACCATGAGTGGCGCCGCCAGGATATTCGCCAGCACGATGTCGTAATCGCCATCGGGCTGTGCATCCGGTAGACAGGCGCGCAGGTTCACGCCATTGCGCTGGGCGTTCTCCTGCGTCGCGCGAACGGCCTGTGGGTCGATATCCACGCCATCGACATGGGCAGCGCCGAGCCGGGCAGCAGCCACGGCGAGTACGCCGGAACCACAGCCCATATCCAGCACGTCGCGTCCCTGGCAGTCCATGCCATCGAGCCATTGCAGGCAAAGCGATGTGGTGGGGTGGGTGCCGGTGCCGAAGGCCAATCCGGGGTCGAGATGGATGGTGACGGCATCGCTGGGCATCTCGGCCTCGTGGCCGGTCGGACAAATCCACAGGCGGTCGCCGAACTGCATGGGATGGTAGTGATCCATCCAGGCCCGGACCCACTCGCGATCTTCTAGGCGCGAGGCCGTCCACGGTCCCATCTCGGTTTCTGGAATGGTGGCTTGGACCGCGGCCAGCACGGCGGCTTCGTCCGCGTCTGCCGCGAACAAACCGGTCACACAGGTGTTGGGCCAAGTGGGGTGCGTGCCCAGTTCCGGTTCCAGGATGGGCACATCGGCGGCGTCGGTGAGGGTGACGGCCAATGCGCCGGCCTCCAATAGCGCGTCCTCCAGGGCTTCAGGATTGGCGCCCGTGGCGGTGACTTCCAGCCAGCCGGCCTGTGCGGTTTGCATGTCTAGTCCAGCCACTGGCGTAACAGCGTTTCCAAATGGTGGATATGCACGCCGCCGGCCACGAAGCCCGGGTCGAGCATGATCTGTTCATGCAGCTTCAGGTTGGTCTGGATGCCTTCGACCACCATCTCGGACAGTGCCTGGCGCATGCGCGCCAGCGCGGACTCCCGCGAATCGCCATAAGCGATGAGTTTGCCGACCATGGAGTCGTAATGCGGCGGCACCCGATAGCCGGAATACAGGTGCGAATCCATCCGGATGCCGGGCCCCCCCGGGGGGTGGAACATCCGGATCTCGCCCGGCGAGGGGACAAAGCTGCGCGGATGCTCGGCATTGATCCGGCATTCGATGGCGTGGCCGCGCATCTGGATGTCGTCCTGGGTAAAGCGCAGCGGTTCGCCAGAGGCAATGCGCAGCTGTGCACGGACCAGGTCGACGCCCGCGACCATCTCGGTCACCGGGTGTTCGACCTGGATCCGGGTGTTCATCTCGATGAAGTAGAACGAGCCGTCTTCATAGAGGAACTCGAACGTGCCGGCACCGCGATAGCCGATGCGTTTGCAGGCCTGGACGCAGAGTTCGCCGATTTCCTGGCGCTGGGCTTCGGTGATGCCGGGCGCCGGACATTCCTCGACCACCTTCTGGTGGCGGCGTTGCAGCGAGCAGTCGCGCTCGCCCAGGTGGACGACATTGCCGTGGTTGTCGGCCAACACCTGAAATTCGATGTGCCGGGGTGTCTGCAGGAACTTCTCCATGAAGACCGCGCCATTGCCGAATGCGGCCTTGGCCTCCTGCTGCGCCATGTTGACGGAGGACAGCAGCGAGGCTTCGCTGTGCACCACGTGCATGCCGCGTCCGCCGCCACCGGCTGCGGCCTTGATCAGGACCGGATAGCCGATGCGCTGGGCGATGGCCTTGATGGCGTCATCGTCATCTGGCAGCACGCCGTCCGAGCCCGGTACGCAGGGCACGCCTGCGGCCTTCATCTCGGCGATGGCCGCAGTTTTGTCGCCCATGATGCGGATCACGTCGGCGGTCGGCCCGACGAAGATGAAGCCTGAGCGTTCCACCGATTCGGCAAAATCCGCGTTCTCGGACAAGAAGCCGTAACCGGGGTGGATCGCCGTGCAATTCGTGACCTCGGCCGCGCTCATCAGCGCGGCCATGTTCAGGTAGCTACCGGTGGCGGGTGCGGGGCCAATGCAAACGGCCTCGTCGGCCAGCAGCACATGCTTGAGGTCACGGTCAGCCGTGGAGTAGGCCGCGACAGGCTGGATGCCCAGTTCGCGGCAGGCGCGGAGTATCCGCAGCGCGATCTCGCCGCGGTTGGCGATGAGTAGCTTCTCAATCATCACTCGATAACAAACAGCGGCTGATCGAATTCGACGGGTTGCTCGTTATCCGCAAGCACCTCCTTAATGACCCCGGCTCGGTCGGCCTCGATCTGGTTCATCATCTTCATGGCCTCGATGATGCAAAGCGTCTGGCCCACCTGCACGGTCTGGCCGACCTCGACAAAGGACGGCGCCGACGGCGACGGCGATCGGTAGAACGTGCCCACCATGGGGGCGCGGACCGTGTGGCCGCTGCTGGGTGCCGGCTCCGCGGGGGCAGGGGCAGCCGCAGGTTCCGGTGCTGCAGCCGGCGCCACGGGCGCGGCATAACTGGCCGGTGGCGCAGGGGGCGCGGCCGCCGGTGTGGCTGAGTAGCGGCTGATCCGCACCGACTCCTCACCCTCGGTGATTTCCAGTTCGGCGAGGTTGGATTCTTCCAACAACTCGATGAGTTTCTTGACCTTGCGAATATCCATATCAGCCCTTCGGGTTGGCTATCTGCAATCGGGATGCGGCTGCGCGCAGGGCGAGGCTATAGCCCATAGGGCCCAGGCCGGCGATGACGCCAACCGCAATGTCGGAAAGAAAACTCGAATGCCGGAACGGCTCGCGTGCGTGGACATTCGAGAGGTGGATCTCGATGAATGGGAGCCCCACGCCCAGCAGGGCGTCGCGCAGGGCAATGCTGGTGTGGGTGTAGGCGGCGGGGTTGATCAGCAGGAACGCGACCCCGTCTGTGGCCGCTTGGTGAATGCGGTCGATGAGCGCGCCTTCGTGGTTGGACTGAAAGCACTGCAGCTCGTGGCCAAGCGCCTCAGCCTCTTGGCTGAGCGACGACTCCAGGTCGGCCAGCGTTCGCGCGCCGTAGATCTCCGGCTCACGAGAGCCGAGCAGATTCAGATTCGGACCATTGATCAAAAGCAGCGTGGCCACCACCAGCCCCCATTCGGTTTGCAGGGAGGAGTGTGCCGTAGCTAGGTGTGGGTGTGAACCCTTTCGCGGAAGATATGTGAAATTTCGCGTCAGTTAGCCGCAAATTCCAGCAGGGTTGGGCCTAGGAAGCGCTGCCGGGGAGCCGGGCGCGTATCTCGTCGCCCGTGACGGCACCCTCGTGGCGCATGGCGACCGAGCCGTCCGGGTGGATCAGCACGTTAAAGGGCAGGCCGCCCACCTGTGCACCGTAGGCATCCATCAGATCGAATCCCTCGGCGCCTTCGACGACCAGCACAGGGTAGTTCATCCCCATGCGAGCTGCATATTCCGCCACGCGCGCTCGATCGTCCAGTGCAATGCCCAGCACCTGCAACTCGCTGTCGCCGTAGGCTTCCTGCAGCTCGATGAGCTCCGGGATCTCATCGCGGCAGGGCGGGCACCAGGTTGCCCAGAAGTTGATCAGCACCGTTTTGCCGGGAAAGTCGGACGGGGTCACCGGCTCGCCGCCCAGGTCGGCGATGCTAAAGGTTGGCAGCGGTCCGGCGGGCGCGTCGCCCAGCGTCTGGTCTTGCTGCAGGTAGCGCTGCAGGCCGTAGCCGGCGGTAGCGGCCAGCAAAGCGACGAGTCCGAGGGTGATCCAGGTTTTCATGGGCTAGGGCAGTGGGTATCGACGTTGCTGGGGTGGGTAGCATAGGCCGGCGTCGGCGCAACCCTGGTAGTGAATCACCAGTTCCGTGCCGTCGCTACCAGCCGGCAGGGTGACGAACAACTGGTCTCTGTAGATGGAGACCTCGCCAAAATGGGCGTCATGGTAGGGCGTGCCCGGTGGCACATCGGCGGCGACAGCTTGCCCGTCAATCTCAAAGGCCAGGGCATGGCCGTAGAGGTAGTAGCCCGGTGCAATGGTCCAGGCAACCGTATGACCATCTGCCTCGCTCCATACATCGGATGCAAATGCCTGGTCAGCCGGCAGAAACGCGCTGGTCTGCGACAGGCCGGCCGCACTGGCCAGCGGTAGGACCGCACAAAGCATCAGGGAGAGCAGGTGTCGTGAACCCATTGCAAGTAGTCGGGAAGGCCGAGGGCGGCTTCGACCGCGATGATTTCGGGAAGTTCGTAAGGATGCGTGCTTCGGATCGCGGTTTCCAGCGCCGGATAGCGCGCGCTTGTTGTCTTGATCATGAGCAGCCATTCCTGATCGGTTTGCACCGCACCCTGCCAGACATAGGTCGACTGTAGGCCCGGGATGCTGTTCACGCAGGCGGCGAGCTGCCGGGTGACCACGGTTTCGCTGATCTGTTTCGCCGTGGTCTGGTCGGGGCAGGTGCAGTACACGATGAGCGTTGTCGGCGTGGGATCAGACATAGGGGCGTTAGTGGTTCGGGGGGTTCTGGCATACTACGCCGCCTTTCGTCTCCCCAAAGAACTCGGAAACATGGATTTTCTGATCTCCACGGCTCACGCCCAGCAAGCCGGCGCTGCCGCGCCGAACCCCATCGTTCAGCTCCTGCCTTTGATCGGCCTGATCGTCCTGTTCTATTTCATGCTGATCCGGCCGCAGATGAAGCGGAACAAGGAACACAAGCAGCTGATCGCCAGCCTGTCCAAGGGTGATGAGGTGATCACCGCTGGCGGTTTGACCGGCTCGGTCACCGATCTGGGTGATGAATACGTCAAGCTGCAGATTGCGGACGGTGTGGTGATTACCGTTCAGCGTCAGTCCGTATCCAGTGTCCTGCCCAAGGGCTCGCTGAAGTCGATCTGATGAATCAGAACTCCTTGTGGCGATGGCTGGTGTTGCTGGCCGTTGTGGCCGTGGGCGTGATCTACGCACTGCCCAATGTTTTTGGCGAAGATCCGGCGATTCAGATTTCTGCTGATTCCGGCGAAGCCGTGGACGCGCAGTTCGTCTCGCGCGTGGAAGCGATTCTGGAACGCGCCGAGATCGCGCCCAAGCAGGTCGATGTCGTCGATGGCCAGCTGCTCGCACGCATGCCGGATGATGCCAGCCAGCTGGAAGCCGCTGAGGCGCTGCGTGAGGTCCTCGGCCGCGACTATGTCGTGGCTTTGAGCCTGGCGCCGCGGACACCGGGCTGGCTGGTGGGCCTGGGCGCCGAGCCCATGTCGCTGGGTCTGGATCTGCGCGGCGGCGTGCACTTCCTGTTGGAAGTCGATGCCCAGTCGGTGCGCGAGACGGCCATGGAGCGGTATCTCCAGGAAATTCCCGCCTTTCTGCGAGCGCGTGAACTGCGATACACCTCGCGCAAGGTGGACGATGGCCAGCTGATCATCAGCCTGCGTGACCAGCAGACGCTGCAGGCCGCACAAGCGGCGTTGACGCAGGAGTTCAACGAACTGACGGTGAGCGAGGCGCCGAGCCGCGCAGACACGCTGGCGATCGCCCTGACCGAAGAGGAAGAGCAGCGGATTCTCGATTTTGCGGTCAAGCAAAACCTCACCACGCTGCGCAGCCGCGTCAACCAGCTGGGCGTGGCCGAGCCTGTGGTGCAGCGTCAGGGTGCGGCGCGCATCTTGGTGCAGCTGCCCGGCGTGCAGGACACGACGCGCATCAAGGATTTGCTGGGGGCCACCGCCACGCTGGAGTACCGCGCGGTCTCGCTGGAAGGCGATGCCGAGCGCGCGGCACGCACGGGCATTGCCCCGGCAGGCACGCAGCTGTTCTTTGAACGTGGGACCGGTCGTCCCTACCTGCTCAAGCGCAAGATCATCGCCACCGGTAACCAGCTGGTCGATGCAGCGGCCACGGTCGACAGCGAAACGGCCAGCCCGGCGGTGTCGGTGACGCTGGATGGACGCGCCGCCAAGCGCATGTTCGAGTTCACGGAGAAGAACGTCGGCAACCCGATGGCGGTGCTCTACAAAGAGACCATCATCACGACCACGTATGACGACGAGGGCAATCCGGAATTCGAGCGCGAAAAGATCGAGGAGATCATTTCGGTCGCGACGATCCGCGGTGTCTTCGGCAAGCGGTTCCAAACCACCGGTCTGACCAGCAAAGAGGCGCATGATCTGGCGCTGCTGCTGCGGGCCGGTGCACTGGCGGCGCCGATCGCCATTGTCGAGGAACGCACCATCGGGCCGAGCCTGGGTCAGGACAATGTCGAACAGGGGCGCAATGCCACCTTGCTCGGCTTCGCCCTGGTCGTGCTGTTCATGGCAGTTTGGTACAAGGCGTTCGGTCTGATCGCCAATGCCGCGCTGCTGCTGAACGTGGTCATGATTGTCGCGGTCCTGTCCATGCTGCAGGCCACGCTCACCCTGCCGGGCATTGCCGGCATGCTGCTGACGGTGGGCATGGCGGTGGACGCCAACGTGTTGATCTTTCAGCGGATTCGTGAAGAGCTCAAGGCGGGTGCCAAGCCGCAGGAAGCCATTGCCGGAGGCTACGACAAGGCCTTTTCGACAATTGCCGACGCCAATATCACCACGCTAATCGCGGCCGTCGTGCTGTTCATTTTTGGTACCGGCCCGGTGAAAGGTTTCGCCGTGACCCTGTCCATTGGCATCGTCAGCTCGATGTTTACCGCCATTTTCGGAACCCGCGTGCTGGTCAATGCCTGTTTCGGCGGCCGTCGCCTCTCCAAGCTACCGATTTAAGCCATGAAATTTTTCAGCCAAACGCCGAACTTCAACTTCATGGCCCAGCGCAAGATTGCGCTGGCGATTTCCCTGGTCTTGCTGGTGGCCTCCGTGGCCTCGCTGGCCACACGCAGTCTGAACTTCGGTATTGATTTCACCGGCGGCGTGATTGTCGAGGTGGGGTATCCGGAAGCCGTTGACCTGAACATTGTCCGGGCGCAACTGGCCGACGCCGAGTTCGGTGACGCGACGGTGCAGTACTTCGGTGCACGTAACGACGTGATGATCCGCCTCGCTCCACGGGCCGAGGAGAGCAACGCCGATCTGTCCACCCAGGTCTTGCGGGCGCTGCAGGCCGATGAACTGGCACCTGAGTTGCGACGGGTCGAGTTCGTCGGCCCGCAGGTGGGCGAAGAGTTGACCATTGATGGGTCGCTGGCGACGATCATCGCGCTCATCCTGATTTTTGCGTACGTCTGGTTTCGCTTCCATTGGAAGTTCTCCGCGGGCGCGGTCGCGGCGCTGGGTCACGACGTGATCATCACGCTGGGGTTTTTCTCCTTCTTACATCTGGAGTTCGACCTCACGGTGCTGGCGGCGGTGCTGGCCGTCATCGGTTACTCGCTGAACGACACCATCGTGGTGTTCGACCGTTGCCGAGAGAATTTCCAGCGGGCGAGTTCCGGTGACGCCAAGGCCACAATTAACCGCTCCGTGAACGAGAACCTTTCCCGGACGCTGGTGACCAGCATGACCACGCTGCTCGCCCTCATCGCGCTGCGGCTGATCGGTGGCGAGGCCATGGCGGGTTTCTCCACCGCGCTGATCGTGGGTGTGATTGTGGGGACTTACTCCTCGGTGTACGTGGCCAGCCCAGTGTCCATCGCACTGCGCGTCAGCCGGGATGATGTGCTGCCGCCGGCCGATGACGATGACCGGCCAGCCGATGGAGCCGTGGTTTAGGGGGGGCAAGTCCGGTCACCCTAGCCCGGCGATGCGAGCCGATGCGTCTTCGTGACCATCGGCTCGCGTTCGTTTTGGGGGCATGGTCGAATACGTGGTCTGACCAAGATCGGCCGAGCCGTGCCGACGAGACCGACGAGGAGACCCTATGCCCATGTACTGGGAGACCGAGGAGCACGGTCGCTTTCGCGACCAGGTGCGCCGCTTCACCGAGCAGGCGGTCATGCCGCATTTGGACGGCTGGGAGGCCGAGGGCCGCTTGCCGGTATCGCTGCATCAGCAGGCGGCGGAAGCAGGCATTCTGCAAATCGGCTTCCCGGAAGCCTACGGCGGCATCGAGGTGCCCGACGGATTCTACGAGCTCATCGTCATCGAGGAGCTTTGCCGGGCGGGCTCGGGCGGATTAATCGCCTCGTTGCTGTCCCTGGGCATTGGCTTGCCGCCGATCGTCGCGCTCGGGAGCGAAGCGCTAAAGGCGCGGGTGCTGCCACCGGTGCTTCGCGGGGATGCGGTATCGGCGCTGGCCATTACCGAACCCGGGGGCGGGTCGGATGTCGCCAATCTGCAGACACGTGCTCGCCTGCAGGACGACCACTACGTACTCGACGGCAGCAAGACATTCATCACCAGCGGCATGCGCGCCGACTGGTTGACCGTTGCAGCCCGCACCGGACCGGCTGGCATGCAGGGAATTACCCTGTTTGCGGTACCCGGTGACGCGCCGGGGCTGGACCGCAGCGCGCTCGATAAGATGGGTTGGCGCTGCTCCGACACCGCGACGCTGTACTTCCAGAACTGTCGGGTGCCTGCCGACTGTGTCATCGGGCAGGTCAATGCCGGTTTTCTCGGGATTATGCGCAACTTCAACAACGAACGACTCGCACTGGCTGCCCAGGCCGTGGGGCTGGCCCAATGTGCGTACGACGAGGCCCTGGGCTGGGCTCGGGAGCGGGAAACGTTCGGCAAGCCGCTGATCCAACGCCAGGTGATCCGCCACCGTTTGGTGGACATGCTCACCGCCATTCGCGCCCAACGGGCCTGCCTCTACGAATTGGCTTGGCGCTGTGGTCAGGGCGAGGCGCCGATTGCCGAACTGTGCATGCTCAAAAATGGCGCCACCTCGATGCTCGAACAGGTGGCTGGCGAGGCGGTGCAGATTCTTGGTGGCTCCGGTTATCTCACGGGCTGCCGCTCCGAGCGTATTTTCCGCGAGACCAAAGTGCTGTCCATCGGCGGCGGGGCCAGCGAGGTCATGAAGGACCTTGCTGCGCGACAACTCGGCTTGTAGCCGCCTGCGGCTGCGGGCGTTATCCTAAACGAACGTTCGGCGGAGACCGGACTCATCCTGCGTCAGGGAGACCCCATGCGAACCACCATGATTTCCGTGCTCGGCTTGGCCGCGGCCGGCCTTGCCACTCAGCCTGCAGCGGCTGACGAAACCTCCATCGTTTACACCAGTTTGGGTGTCAGCCATGCCCAGCTTGATTACGAAACCTCCGGCTCCGGGCTGGATCAGCCAGAGGCCGTCAACCTCACGGGCGACGCCGATGCCGTGACCTATGACCTGTCGATGGCCGTGCGCCGGGCGGGTCCTCTGGAGGCCTTGTTTCTGGCGGCGCGCTACAGCGATGGCGAGTACGACAACGACACCGCAGTCACCGCGACGCGGATCGGACTGGGCAAATACTTCATCGGTGAAGGCGGGGAGGGGCGACTCTCCTTCAACGGCCGGCTGAACTACGAGGAATACACGTTCGGCGACAATGAGCAGATCACCCAGGACGGCTATTCGCTGATCGGGCAGCTGCGCGGCTACATCGACCAGTACTGGGAAGTCGGCCTGGGGGCGGGCTGGGTCGACCTGGGCGAGCCGCAGGGTTTTCGTGTGACGCTGAGCACCGCCATTGAATTGCCCTATCAGTTCTTCCTGACGGCTGAGTGGGAAACCCAGTCGCTGAATCAGGACTTTGATCGTCGGACCAGTGACGACGTGCAGCAGGACCAGACCAACCTGCGTGTCGGGCTGCGTAAGGACTTCAATTTGTTTTAGCCAACGCCGCGTAGGCGTTGGCCAGGGTGCTGGCTAGCGCTTGCGCAGGTGGCGCATGATCTTGCCGCCCAGCGCCTCATAGACCTTGGGGTTGCCGGCGACGATGTTGCCGGTGTTCATGGGGTCGCCGCGGCCGGCCATGTCGCCGACCATGCCGCCGGCTTCGCGCACCAGCACAATTCCGGCCGCCATGTCCCAGGGCTTGAGTCCCTGTTCCCAGAAGCCATCCAGCCGTCCGGCCGCCACAAAGGCCAGGTCCAGCGCGGCTGCGCCGGCGCGGCGCACGCCTGCCGTATTGGCCATCACGTCCTTGAACAGGGCGACATAGGCATCGATGTCCTGGTCGTCGCGGAACGGGAAGCCCGTGCCGAGCAGGGCACCGTCCAGGCTGCTGGCCCGGCTCACGCGAATGCGTCGACCGTCCAGGCTGGCCCCTGCGCCACGGCTGGCGGTGTACAGCTCCTGGGTATAGGGGTTGTAGACCACCCCATGCTCCAATTTGCCGCGAACCTCAATGCCGATGGACACCGCGAACTGTGGAAAGCCGTGCAGAAAGTTGGTCGTGCCATCCAGCGGATCGATGATCCACCGAACCTCGTCGGAACCCGAGGCACCGCTTTCCTCACCCAGAATCGCGTGATTCGGGTTGGCGCGATGAATATGTTCGATAATGCGCGCCTCTGCGGAGCGGTCGACCTCGGTAACAAAGTCGTTGCGTTGCTTGGTCTGTACACGCAATTCATCGACGCGATCATAGTGACGCATGATTAGATTGCCGGCCGAACGGGCCGCGCCAACTGCAATATTGACTAGTGGATGCATCGTAGTGACTTGTAAAGAGCGGGGATTAGGGGCGCGAGGCCGCGCGAGATTAGCACGGGAGTTGCCATGCGTGACCTGAGTTCGATTCGAGTGGTGCTGGTTGGCACTACCGACTCCGGCAACATTGGCGCGGCTGCACGCGCGATGAAGACCATGGGTTTGAGTGATTTGGCCCTGGTGGCACCCCGTGAGTTCCCTAGCGCCAAGGCCACGGCGCGGGCGTCGGGCGCCACCGATGTGTTGGCGCAGGCGATGGTGGTCGAGCGCGTGGAAGACGCCATTGCCGATCGCAATCTGGTCATGGGCGCCAGTGCGCGACTGCGGGCGATTACGGTGCCGGCCGACACGCCACGCGAAGCAGCCGAGCGCATCGCGACGCTGCCGGACGATACCCGTGCCGCCGTGCTATTCGGTCGCGAAAAAACGGGGCTCACCAACGCGGAACTGGATCTTTGTCAGCGCTTGATTCACGTCCCGGCGAACCCCGAATACAGCTCGCTGAATCTGGCGATGTCGGTACAGGTGATGGCCTATGAACTGCGTCAATGCCTGCTCGCGCCCCGCATTGATCTGGCGGAGGGCGCTGCGCCCGCGACGCAGGCGGCCATGGATGGGTTCTTCGAGCATTTGGAACGTGCGTTGACGCATGTGCGCTACCTGGATCCCGACAACCCGCGCCAGCTGATGCGGCGCATGCGTCGGTTGTTCCACCGCGCGCAGCCGGATGGCGATGAGGTGAATCTGCTCCGGGGTGTACTGACCAAGATCGAGCGCTGTACGCCGCCAGACCGGGGGTAGACCGCCACGGGCGCCGGGACGCGGCTAGGGCGAGTCGTCCGCACCTTGCAGCTTGTCCAGGGCTTCGGCCCAGCGGCGTTGATGGTCCGGGTGCGTGGCCTGAATGCCTTCGCCCTTGAGCCCCAGTGCCTCCAGCGCCTCGTCGGTACGCGTTGGCGTTTCGGTGGCCTGCGTGTCGAGTTCCGGCAGTGTCTTGCCGATTTCACGAATACGGCGCTCGGCTTCGTAAAGCGGATTGGCCCGCTCGTAGATCGTGATCGGTTCGAGTTCCAGCAGGTCGGCATCTTCGCTGGCCAGGGCCCCGACGCCGGGTAGCAAAGCGCCCACCATGCACAGGGCCAGCTTGCGGCGTATAATTCTGAGTAATTCAGTCGGAATAACTGCCATGTTCCAACGCCTGCGCGAAGACATTCGTATCGTGTTCGACCGCGACCCGGCGGCCCGTCACGCCCTGGAGGTGCTGACAGCCTACCCCGGTCTGCATGCCATCTGGGCGCACCGTATTGCGCATTGGTGCTGGACCCACGGGCTGAAGTGGCTGGCGCGGTTACTGTCGCATCTCAGTCGCTGGTTCACGGGCATCGAAATTCACCCCGGTGCGCAAATTGGTCGTCGGCTGTTTATCGATCATGGCATGGGCATCGTCATCGGTGAGACGGCCGTGGTCGGTGACGACTGCACGCTCTATCACGGCGTCACTCTCGGCGGTACGTCCTGGTCGCCGGGTAAACGGCATCCGACGCTCGCGAACAATGTGGTTATCGGCGCGGGCGCCAAGGTGTTGGGGCCGCTGGCAGTGGGTGATGGTGCGCGCATCGGCTCCAATGCGGTGGTGGTGGCCGACGTGCCCTCGGGCGCCACGGTGGTTGGCATTCCCGGTCGGGTGGTGACCAAGCGGCAGGCGCCGACACGTGAGATGGTCGCCATGGCCGAGAAGATGGGCTTCGATGCCTACGGCATGACACGCGACATGCCCGACCCGGTGTCCAAGGCCATTGGCTCCATGCTGCACCACATTCACGTCCAGGACAGTCGGATCGAGCAGCTTTGCAAGGCGCTGCGCGAACATGTCGACGCCCAGGATCTGCCGCGACTCGACGTGCCGGAATTCGCGCGTGATGAGGCGGAGCAGGCGGCCGAGTCGATTGTGCGCGAGTCCGCGGAGCGGGCCGCGCATAAACCGTCATGAAGCTCACCACGCGCGGACGCTACGCCGTTATGGCCATGGTCGACCTTGCCGAGCATGCCGACGAAGATCCCGTTTGTATCGGCGATATCGCCGAGCGGCAAAACCTCTCCGTGGCGTATCTGGAGCAGCTGTTCGCCCCGCTTCGGCGAGCGGGCTTGGTTACCGCCCGCCGCGGTCGTTGTGGCGGCTACGCGCTGGCTCGTGGTGCGCAGGACATCTCCGTCGCCGAGGTGCTGGCCGCATTGGATGAAAACCTCGATGCCACCCGCTGCGGCGGCGAGGCGGCCTGCACGGGCGGTTCGGACCGCTGCCGCACGCACGGGCTTTGGACGGCGCTGTCGGATCACATGCAGCAGTTTGTTGCCGGTGTTTCTCTGGCGGACGTGGTCGCCGGTCGCCTCGAGACGCGCGAATCCGTTGTCACGTTTGCAGCCTGACCATGACGCTTTATTTCGATCACAACGCCACCACTCCACTGGATCCTCGCGTACTCGAGGCCATGCTGCCCACCTTCGAGGCGCGCTACGCCAATGCCTCCAGCCTGCATCGCAGCGGCCGCAACGCCCGAGACGTGGTCGAGCGGGCGCGGGCGCAGGTCGCTGCGCTGATTGGCGCGCGCGCAGACAGCCTCATCTTCACGACGGGGGGCACGGAGTCCAACAACCTGGCGTTGCGAGGCGTCATGTCGGCGCGGCCGGGAAAAACCTTGCTCATCGGTGCGACCGAACATCCCGCGGTCCTGGAGTGCGCAGAAGCGTTAGTGCGGGAGGGGGGCGCAATGGAGCAGATTCCGGTGGATCGCCAAGGCGTGCACGACCTGGACTGGCTGTCGGCCCGGCTGGCGCGCGGAGATGTGGCCCTGGTGTCGGTGATGGTTGCGAACAACGAGACGGGTGTCATCAGTGACTTGTCCGCCATCGCCGAAGCCGTTCACGCCCACGGTGCCTGGCTGCACTGCGACGCCGTGCAGGCGGCGGGCAAGCATCCGCTGGACTGGGCCGCCAGCGGTGCGGATCTGATGTCGTTGTCCTCGCACAAGCTTTACGGACCCAAGGGTGTCGGGGCGCTCGTGGTCGCGGACCATGTGGTCTTGCACCGGCAAATGCATGGCGGCGGGCAGGAGGCCGGTTTACGCGGTGGGACCGAGAATGTCCCGGCGATCGCCGGATTCGGTGCGGCCGCCCAACTGGCGCGGGAAGAGTTGTCCGCGCGCATGGCCCATTTGCAGGCGCTGCGCGAGCAGCTGGAGGCGGGCCTTGACGCTATGCCAGGTGTCCAGCGGTTTGCGGCTGCCGCGCCACGGCTTTGCAATACCACCCAGTTCCGGTTGAGTGGGTTCGATGGCGAATCGCTGTTGATGGCCCTGGATCAGGCCGGCTGCGCGGTGTCCTCCGGGTCTGCCTGCGCCAGCGGCCGGGGCGAGCCCAGCCATGTGCTGCTGGCAATGGGGATCGATCCGGAGGTGGCGAAGGGGGCGATTCGGGTCAGCCTGGGTCGGGACAATCAGCCTGATGACGTCGAGCGCTTGCTCCAGGCGTTGCAGCGCCTGAACCCAGCCAGCTCCCGGCTCATGCGCTCGGTGGGCGCGTCCGCGTGAACCCGCTGTACTTCGATCACGCGGCGACCACGCCTGTCGATCCGGTCGTGGCTGAGACCATGCTGGCCGCGTTGCGCTTGGCCAATCCAGCGTCGCCGCATGCCGCCGGGCGGGAGGCGGCGAGCCAGGTCGAGGCCGCGCGGGCCCGGGTTGCGGCGCGGGTCGGTGCTCGGCCTGAAGAGCTGACCTGGACCAGCGGGGCGACCGAGGCAGATAACTTGGCGATTCTGGGCAGTCAGTCACTGGATGATCCCGGTCACATCGTCTGTGCACGCACGGAGCACAAGGCTGTGCTGGACCCGGTGCGGCAGCTGGAGCGGGCCGGTTGGCGGGTGAGTTGGCTCAAGCCCGGTGCCGATGCGGTGGTGGATGCGGCAACGGTGCTCGATGCCGTGCGGCCAGATACCCGGCTGGTGACGGTCATGCACGTGAACAATGAGACCGGGGCCGTGCAGGACATCGGTCGCATCGGTCAGGCACTGGCTGATCATCCGGCCGTGTTTCATGTTGATGCGGCGCAGTCGCTGGCCTGGTTGCCGATTGATGTCCAGGCCATGGGCATCGATTTGCTGGCGCTGTCTGCTCACAAGTGTCACGGCCCCGCCGGCGTGGGCGCGCTAGTCCACCGGCGGGGGCGGGCGAGGCTGCGGCCGCTGCTGTTCGGCGGGGGGCAGGAACGTGGACTACGGCCCGGGACCTTGCCCGTCCACCAGCTACTCGGCTTTGCCAAGGCGGTGGAGCGGCTGGATGCCGATCCCGATGCACCCGCCCGGGTCGCCAGCCTGCGAGAGCGCTTGTGGGCTGGGTTAGCGGATGTGGGGGGCGTGCTGCGTAACGGTGACCGGGAGACCTGCGCGCCGCATATTCTCAATGTGACGTTGACCGGCGTGCAGGGCGAGAGTCTGGTTTACAGCCTGCCTGACGTGTTGATGTCACAAGGCTCCGCCTGCACTGCGGGCGGCGATGAGGCCTCCTACGTGCTGCGTGCGCTGGGTCGCAGTGATGCCGAGGCGCGCGCGAGCCTGCGGCTGAGCCTGGGACGTGGGACCACTGCCGCCGATGTTGATGCGGTCGGACAGCGGATCTGCGGAGCCGTCCGACGTTTGCGCGGGCTCGCGCCGCTATGCCCCCCCATGCAACGGTCAGCCTGATGGACGGGCTACGTGCACGCTTCGATGCCCTGCGCTGGGCGGCAGATGACCGAATCGCGCATCGGGCCCGGTTTGTTGGGCAGGCCACCACCCCGGCCGGTGATGATCGTGTGGAAATCTGGCTGGCGGTGGTCGACGGGCGCATTGAAACGGCTCGCTTCAGGGCCCATGGTGGACCTGCGGTGCTGTGCGCAGCCGACTGGCTTTGCGAGTATTGCGAGGGTCGGGAGCTGGCGGCAGCGCCGCCTGTCCCAGCCGAGATCATGAAGGCACTGGCGCTGCCGCGTGTGCAGATGCCGGCCGCCTTACTTGCGGTTGACGCGCTGGACGCCGCGCGTCAGCACGCGATGGAACATCAGACGTCCAGGACGGTCAGCAGAGTATGAGCGAAACAGCGAACATCGAAATTACCGAGGCTGCGGCTACCCGGATCCAGGAGCAGCTGGCCAAACGAGGACATGGACTGGGGTTGCGTGTGGGTGTGCGCAGCTCCGGATGCTCCGGTTATGCGTATGCGCTGGATTACGCCGATGCGGTTGAAGCGGACGACGTGACCATCCAGGCGCATGGCGCGACGGTGGTTGTCTCGCGCGAGCATCTGGCCCTGCTGGAAGGGCTGCGGCTTGATTTCCGGCGCGAGGGCTTGAACCAGATGTACCACTTCGAGAACCCCAACGTGGTCGATCACTGCGGTTGCGGCGAAAGCTTTGCCGTTGCCAGTTGACCGCAGGGCGGTGCTGCATTGCCGCAAGCGACGCCGGTCTTTAGAATATATGGGTTAACGCCGTCCTTTGTGACGGCGTTTCTTTCTGAATAGGTCCGGAATCGAACGCGAGTCCGGACCAGCCATCCCCCGAATACTACGCGTAGGAGCACGCATGGCCGTCGAGCAAACCATTTCCATCATCAAGCCGGATGCCGTTGGCAAGAACGTTATCGGTGATATCTACACCCGCTTCGAGCAGGCCGGTCTGCGCATTGTCGCGGCCAAGATGAAGCATCTGTCGCAAGCGGAAGCCGAAGGCTTTTACGCGGTCCACGCCGAGCGCCCGTTCTTTAACGACCTGGTCGACTTCATGACCTCGGGTCCGGTCATGATCCAGGTGCTGGAAGGCGAGAACGCCATCGCCAAGAACCGTGAGCTGATGGGCGCCACCAACCCCAAGGATGCCGACGCCGGCACGATCCGTGCAGATCACGCCGAGTCGATCGACGAGAACGCCGTCCATGGTTCGGACAGCCCTGAAACCGCGGCCGTCGAGATCGCGTACTTCTTCAGCACGACCGAACTCTGCCCGCGCACCCGATAAGGACATGACTTCCACGGCCGCACAACCCGTCAATCTGTTTGGCCTAGACCGCGCGGCCCTGGAAGCGTTTGTCCAATCGCATGGCGAGCCCACCTTTCGGGCTCGCCAGCTCATGCAGTGGCTTTACCAGAAGCGTGTCACGTCCTTCGAGGACATGACCGATGTCAGCAAGAAGTTCCGCGCGAGGCTGCCCCAGATTGCCGATGTGCGCCTGCCGACACTGGAGGCCTCGCAGCTGTCGGCCGATGGCACCCGCAAGTGGGTGTTGCGGCTGGATAGCGGCGGCGCCATCGAAACCGTGTTCATCCCGGAGGCGAACCGGGGCACGTTGTGTATTTCTTCCCAGGTGGGTTGCGCGCTGGACTGTGCCTTTTGTTCGACCGCGCAGCAGGGGCTGCAGCGCAATCTGACAGCTGCCGAGATCGTCAGCCAGGTCTGGTTTGCCATCCGCACATTGGTGGATGAGCTGGGCAATGACCGCCCCATTTCCAACGTCGTGTTCATGGGGATGGGAGAGCCGCTGGCCAATTACCAGCAGGTGATCACCGCGATTCGGCTGCTACAGGACGACCTGGGTTTCGGTCTGTCCAAACGACGGGTGACGGTCAGCACCTCCGGGCTGGTGCCGTTCATGGACCGGCTGGCGGAGGATGTCGATACGGCGCTGGCGGTTTCGTTGCATGCGCCGAACGATGCGCTGCGCAATGAGTTGGTGCCGATCAACCGGAAGTATCCGATTGCAGAACTCATGGCGGCCTGCAAGCGCTACACGCAGCGGGATCGCAAAATGCACATCGTCTATGAGTACGTCATGCTGGATGGCGTCAATGATGGTGATGCCGAGGCAAGGCAGCTTGCGCAACTGCTCAAGCACATGCCGGCCAAAATCAATCTGATTCCGTTCAATCCGTTTCCGGAAACGCGGTTTCGCCGCTCCAGTGCCGAACGAATCGAAGCGTTTGCCCACATTCTTCGCAAGGAGAACCTGTTGGTGACCACCCGCCGGACGCGGGGTGACGACATCGATGCGGCCTGTGGCCAGTTGGTGGGGCGGGTCGCCAGCCGGCAGCAGCGCCGACTGTCTGACATCCCGGTGAGGGTGACGGGCGCATGAGGCAGTTCGCGGGGGGGGTGATTGCACTGCTGTTATTGGCCGGTTGCGTGACGGAATCGCCGCAGGGCCTTTACTCGCAGTCCCAGGCCGATTACACCGAAGCCGCCCGCATCAATACCCAGTTGGGTATCGATTACATGCGCAAGGGTGAATCCGAGCGGGCTTTGTCCAAGCTGCAGCGCGCGCTGGAGCAGGATCCGTCGCTGGCACTGGCCCATTCGTCCATCGCTTTTGTCTATCAGAGCCGGGGCGATGCCGTTTCGGCCGACCGGCATTACCGCAAGGCTTTGGCCTTGCAGCCCAACAGTCCTGACACACAGAACAACTACGGTGTGTTTCTGTGTGGTCAGTCGCGTTACGATGAGGCGCTGGCCGCGTTCGAACGGGCACTTCGTGTAACCGGTTACCGGACACCCGAGGTGGCCATGACGAATGCCGGTGTGTGTGCACGCAAGGCGGGGAACATCGCCCAGGCAGAGCAGTATTTTCGTGGGGCACTTCGAGAAAACGGCACGTTTGCGAGCGCGTTGGCGCAAATCGCCCTGTTGTCCTACGAGCGCGGGGATTACCTGCGGGCTCGCGCATTTTTGCAGCGTTACACGCAGTCGGCGGCGCACAGCCCGCAAACGCTTTGGCTAGGTGTGCGGACCGAGCGGGCCCTGGGGGATCAAGCAGCAGCGCGGCGCTACGCCGATCAGTTGAAGCAGCGGTACCCGGAGTCCGAGGAAACCTACTCATTATTGAGATCTGAACGGAATGGCTGAACAAGAGCCGATGGAGCCGGCTGAGCAACCAAGCAGCTTGCCGCCGAAGCCGGGGGGGCTGCTCAAGGCCGCACGTGAGGCGCGCGGGCTCAGTCTGGATGAGCTGGTCGTGCAGACGAAGCTGCCGCGCTCGATGATCGATGCCATCGAAGGCGACAACTTCGCGCTGTTATCGGAGCCGGTCTACGTTCGCGGCTATTACCGTAAGTACGCACGTGTCGTCGGTGCGGATGAGGCCATGGTCATCGCGGCCTACGAGGCCCATGCCGGTGGCGAGCTGCCGAAGCTGGAAATTCCGGTCCTGCTACAGGACGAGCCGATGCGTGAGCGTCGGCGCTGGCCGCTGATCCTGCTCATCCTGCTTCTGATGTTGGGTGTCATCGGCTTGGCGTGGTGGCTGCTGGCATCGGATGCCGAGACAAGCACGTCGCCGACCAGTAGTCAGGCTGTGCCGCGAGTCAGCGAGCCGGCTATTTCGCGCCAACCGGCGGTGACGCCGCCGGCCGGAGAGTCCACAGATGCTGAGCCGGAGGCACCGACGGCAGGGGCCCGGTCCAGCAGCAGTGCGGGTGGGCCGCGACGCTTGGCGCTGGAAACGCGTATCGCGTCGACCCCGCAGCCTGTGGAGCCTGCAGCGGCCGCCGAGCCTGAAGCTGAGCCAGAACCAGAGCCGGAGCCACCGTTGGTGCTGCGTTTCCGCGAGGCGTCCTGGGTTCGCGTCGAAGATGGGTCCGGCCGTCGCGTGCTCAATGGCCTGGTCCAGGGTGGTGAGCTGCGCGAGATCGACGAACAGGGCCCTTATGCGGTCTTTCTCGGCTACGCGCCGGGTGTCGAGGTGCGCTACCAGGGTGAGCCCGTCGACGTCTCCGCCTACGTGCGCGGGAACAACACCGCCCGGTTCACGGTCGAGTAGCCAGCGCGCTCAGAACGAGCGCAGCCCACCGAGTTTCTCTCATGGCAATGCAGAGCAAGCACAGAATCACGCGACGCGTATCGCGCCAGATCCATGTTGGCGATGTGCCTGTGGGCGGCGATGCGCCGATCTCCGTGCAGAGCATGACGAATACCGAGACCGAGGATGTCGATGCCACGGTTGAGCAAATCCAACGTATTCAGAAGGCCGGGGCCGACATCGTGCGCGTCTCCGTGCCCACGCTGAAGGCGGCGGAGGCGTTCAAGGAGATCCGGCAGCAGGTTGAGGTTCCGCTGGTTGCCGATATCCATTTCAACTGGAAAGTGGCGATTGCCAGCGCAGCCAACGGCGCCGACTGCCTGCGGATCAATCCCGGCAACATCGGTGGTGAGCATCGTGTGCGCGAGGTGGTGGCCTGTGCCCGTGAGCACCAGATTCCGATTCGGATCGGTGTGAATGCCGGTTCGCTGGAGCGTGAGCTCCAGGAGAAGTACGGCGAGCCCAACTCCGATGCGTTGGTCGAGTCGGCCATGCGGCATATCGACATTCTCGAGCGTCACGACTTTCCCGATTTCAAGGTCAGCCTGAAGGCGTCCGAGATCTTCATGACAGTCGAGGCCTACCGCAAGCTGGCCGACCGCATCGAACAGCCGTTGCACCTGGGTATCACCGAGGCCGGCGGCGTACGATCCGGGGCTGTGAAATCCGCCATCGGGCTCGGGATGCTGCTGGCCGACGGCATCGGTGACACCGTGCGTGTGTCGCTGGCAGCGGATCCGGTCGAAGAGGTGAAAGTGGCCTGGGACATGCTCAAGTCGCTGCATCTGCGGACCCGGGGCATCAACCTGGTGGCCTGTCCGTCTTGTTCACGTCAGAACTTCGACGTCATCAAGACCGTCAATGAGCTGGAGTCCCGATTGGACGACATCGATGCGCCGTTGGACCTCGCGGTCATCGGCTGCGTGGTGAACGGCCCGGGTGAAGCGCGGGAGGCCCAGGTCGGTGTCACCGGCGGCAAGCCGAACAGCATCTTTATCGACGGCTCCATCCAACACAAAACCAATAACGAGGATCTGGTGGACACGCTGGAAAAGCTGGTCCGCCAGAAACTGACCGAAACCGCATCGTGAGTATTCAAGCCATCCGTGGCATGCCGGACGTGTTGCCGGATGCCTGTAACCTGCGCGCGCAGTTATTGCGTGCCGCCAGCGAGATCATCGAGAGCTACGGCTTCCGCGAGATCAGCCTGCCCTTGTTGGAGAAGACCGAGCTGTTCGCTCGCTCTATCGGCGAGGTGACCGATATCGTCGAGAAGGAGATGTATACCTTCGACGACCGCAACGGTGAGTCCATGACGCTGCGGCCCGAAGCCACGGCCGGTGTGGTCCGTGCGGTGGTCCAGCATTCACTGGCTCACGGTGGCGCCCAGAAGCTGTGGCTGGCCGGGCCGATGTTCCGCTATGAACGTCCGCAGAAGGGACGCTATCGTCAGTTCAATCAGATCAACGTCGAGGCCTTTGGTCTGGCGGGCCCGGACATCGATGTTGAACTGATCGCCATCGGCGCCCGGCTGTGGAAGCGTCTGGGCGTGTCGCATGCACTCACCCTGGAACTGAACTCGCTGGGTGACGGCGAGGGCCGACAACGGCATCGGGCGGCGTTGGTGGAGTATCTGCGCGGTCATGCGGATGTGCTGGATGCGGATGCCACCCGGCGTCTTGAGTCCAATCCGCTGCGGGTGCTGGATTCCAAGAACCCTGACATGCAGGCCATGTTGGCCGGCGCCCCGCAGTTGCCGGATTTCTGGGATGCCGAGTCGCGCGAGCACTTCGAGACGCTGACGGCCCGTCTGGATGCCCTGGGGATCGCGTGGACGTTGAATCCCCGACTGGTGCGCGGACTCGATTACTATTCGCGCACGGTGTTCGAGTGGACGACCACGGAGCTGGGTGCCCAGAACGCCGTTTGTTCCGGTGGTCGCTATGACGGACTGGTGGAGCAGATTGGTGGTAAACCGACACCGGCCGTGGGCTTTGCCATCGGCGTCGAGCGCCTGGTTGCCTTGATGGAGGCGGCGGGTGCGGCGCCAGAGCCCGTGGCGGATGTGTTCCTGGCGGCGCTAGGCGGCGCAGCCGAGGCCCAGGCACCGGTGTTGGCCGAACAGCTGCGCGATGCGCTGCCAGGCCTGCGCCTGCTGGTCAACGCCGGCGGGGGCAGCTTCAAAGCCCAGCTCAAACGCGCAGATCGTAGCGGTGCGCAGTTCGCGCTGGTGCTGGGTGATGCCGAGGTCGAAAGTGGGACCGTCCAGGTCAAGCCGCTTCGGGTTCGTGAGGATCAACAGGCGGTGGCGCAAGCGGCGCTGGCCGACTTCATTCGCAAGCAGTGGTCGGCAGCGCCGGCGAGCTGAGCGAGACAGAGAACGGGAAGACACGTGGAACAGAGAACAGACGAAGAACAAGTCCAGCGCCTGCGCGAATGGGTGGGCGAGTACTGGAAGCCGGTCGTCGGCGGTGTGGTGGTCGGCTTGGCCGCCGTGTTGGGCTGGCAGGGCTGGGGCAGCCACCAGGAGCAGCAAGCCCGTGCGGCTTCGGGGCAGTTTGATGCTGTGACCGAGGCAGTCGAGTCCGGCGATCTTGATGCCGCGGCAGCGGGCGTCGACGCGCTGACCAGTGACTACAAGGGCACGCTGTATGCCTCGCTGGCCAATCTGACGCTGGCCAAGGCCTATGCGGATGTCGAACGCTATCAGGAAGCCGCCGACGCCTTGTCCTGGGTGGCCAACTACGGCCAGGACGCCCCGACACGCGCGCTGGCCACTCTGCGGCTGGCTCGGGTGCAATGGGCCGAGGGTGATGCCGATGCTGCGCTGGCCACCTTGACCTCGTCGGAGCCGCCGGAGTCCTTCCAGGCGGCCTATCTCGAACTCCAGGGGGACTTGCAGTCCGCCAAAGGTGAGTCGGCGGCGGCGCGCCAGGCCTATGCGGACGCACTGGCCGCCATGGATGTGAACGCTCCGACGCGCGCGGCCGTGGATCGCAAGCTGGCTGAGCTCGGTGGCCCGGCACAGGATGAGCAGGCCTCGTGATGCGTTCTGTCCTGATTCTGGCCCTGCTGGCAAGCCTGGCCGCCTGTTCTGGTAACAAGGTGGTGAACAAGCCGGCGGAACTCACAGCTGTTGAGCGCGCTGAACTGCAGTTCGAGCGGGTCTGGAGCAAGCGTGTCGGTGCCGGCACCGCAGGCAAGTTTGCTGCACTTGCGCCGCTCATCGTGGACACGCGGGTTTTCGCGGCTGATGCCAAAGGGCGCGTACGGGCCTTCGACACGGGCGCCGGTGCGACCCTGTGGACGCAGGATACCGAATACCGTTTTGTCGCCGGTCCCGGAATGGGCGCGGATCAGATTCTGCTGGGCACGCTTGATGGTGAGGTCGTGGCGTTGGACGCCGTCACCGGCGAACAGCGCTGGCGGGCAATGGTCGATGCCGAGGTGCTCGCTGCGCCGGTGCAAGACCGTAACCGTGTGATCGCAAGAACAGTGGATGGTCGCGTCGTGGGCCTGGATGCGGACACCGGGGACGCCGAATGGGAGTTTACCCGGACCGCGCCGGCACTGACGCTGCGCGGACTGTCCAACCCGGTGCTGCGCGGTTCCAGCGTAATCGTCGGCCTGGACACCGGTCATGTCGTGTCCTTGGACACGCGCACCGGTGAAGTCGAATGGGAGCAACTGATTCGCGAGCCGACGGGTCGATCCGAATTGGAGCGCATCGTCGACGTCGACGCCCAGCTGCTCATTGACGATGGTCGTTTGTTCACGGCGAGCTACGGCGGGGAACTGGTCGTGCTGAGCGCGATTACCGGCCGTGAGATCTGGCGACGCAATCTGCGCAGTTACACCGGCATGGCGATTCAGGGTGACCAGCTTTATGTCACCGACGCCGAGGGCAAAGTCTGGGCGCTGGATGTGGTGACGGGCGCGGCGATCTGGGATCAGTCCGAACTGGCTTTTCGCGGCCTGACGCAGCCCGTTTGGTACCGCGGTAACCTCATTGTGGGCGACTACGAAGGCTATCTGCACGCGTTATCGCCAGCCGACGGACGCATCATCGGTCGGACACGGCCGGCCCGCGACGCCATGCTCACGGCGCCGCGTGTGCAGGGCGAGCGCCTCTACGTGCTGGCAAGCGATGGCACCCTGGCCGCCCTGGAAGGCGCGCCGGTGTCGCGCTAAGCCCTTCGACGCAGCCTACCGTCATGTCCACGCCTCCGGCAGAAACCGGCGCGTTGCCGGTGGTCGCCCTGATCGGGCGTCCCAATGTCGGCAAATCGACGCTGTTCAACCAGCTCACCGGCACGCGCGATGCGCTGGTCGCTGATTTTCCGGGGCTGACCCGTGACCGCCAATACGGTATCGGCCGGCTGGAAGAGCAGCGCTTCATCGTGGTCGATACGGGCGGCATCGGGCCGGACCAGGATCCCGACTTCCGTGAGATGACCGAGGCCCAGGCCACGGCCGCGCTGGAAGAGGCGGATGTGGTGGTGTTCCTGGTCGATGCCCGTGCCGGACTGGACCCGGCCGATCAGGAGATTGCCCGGCGTCTGCGCCGCCAAGACACGCCGGTCGTGCTCGTGGTGAACAAGTCCGAAGGGCTGACCAGCATCGAGGCCAATGCGGATTTCTATGCGCTGGGCATGGGCGAGCCGTTACCGATTGCCGCTGCCCACAACCGGGGTATGGCCTCGCTGGGCGAACGCCTGGCGGCGCATGTCCCGGCCATGGAGGCGTTCGAGGCTCCGCCGAGAGACCCGGGCATTCCGCGTATCTGCGTCATCGGTCGGCCGAATGTTGGCAAGTCGACGCTGGTCAACCGGTTGATCGGTGAGGACCGTGTCGTTGCAGCCGATGCGCCTGGGGCCACACGTGACAGCGTGGAAGTGGCCTTCGAATGGCAGGGCCGTTCGTTCCGGCTCATCGACACCGCAGGCCTGCGGCGTCGTTCCAAGCGAGACGGTATTGCCGAGAAGTTCAGCGGGGTCAAGACACTCCAGGCCATCGAGCAAAGCGACGTGGCGATTGTTGTGGTCGATGCCCGATCCGATATTGGCGCCCAGGATGCCCGGGTGCTGGGTCTGGCCGCGGCAGAAGGGCGGTCGATCATCGTGGCCGTTAACAAGTGGGACAAGCTGGAGGAAGACGTTCGCAAGCAGATTCGCGAAGACCTCGACTACAAGCTGCCCTATCTGGAGTTCGCGCCGGTTCACACGATTTCTGCCCTGCGCGGCTCAGGGCTGGGCGAAATGATGCGCTCGGTGATCCGCGCCTCTGATGCGGCCAATGCCGATCTCAGCACCTCGCGGCTCACCCAGGTGCTGGAGGACGCTGTCCGCGCCCATGCGCCGCCGGCTGTTCACGGGCGCAGGATCAAGCTGCGCTACGCCCATCAGGGAGGGCGCCGGCCGCCGAAGATTGTCATCCACGGCAACCAGACCGCACGGGTGAGTACCGACTACAAGCGGTATTTGTCGAACCGGTTCCGAGAAGCCTTCGACTTGTTTGCCACGCCCGTGGAAATCCTTTTCAAGAGCAGCGACAACCCCTACGAAGGCCGGCGCAATACGCTGACGCCCCGTCAGGAGCGCAAGCGCAAGCGTACGATCAAACGGTTCGGCAAAAAGAAGTAAGCCGGCTCATCGGGCGCGCGGTTGCAATGCCCAGCTGGAATCATCCATCTCCCCTCGCCAGACTTGGGCCGCTCGCACGGCTGCTGCATGACACGATCCGGCCTGGCGACAGGCGCGAAGCGCGTGTACATGCACGCCTGTTGCCCCCGGCCCCATCGATCGAAGCCTCGCCCCGTTTGCGGCCGGCATGCGTCGGCTTGACCCCTGACTCGCCTAAGTCCCCGCCGGCGTGTTGGTGGCTGGGCGAAAGTCGTCCCCAGCCGGCAACACGCATAAGTGACTGATAAATATGAAGATTGACCAGATCAGTCAACTTGCGGCGGGGGTGGGTGTAACCATTAGGAGACAGGGGTGCAATCGTAAGTTATTGAAATTTAAATGAAAAATATTGGCACGCTCGCTGCGACATGTGGTTTGTCAGCTGAAAAGCTGCATTCCACTTCAAATGGAGAGATGAACCATGAAAACGCAGATTGCCTTGATCAGTTCCGCACTGATGGCCAGTGGTGCCGCGCTTGCTGGTTCGGGTTCCGTCGACACGGAAACCTCGTTCGAAACCGAACAGCGCAGCTATGAATCCAGCACCAGCGGCTCGGGCGACATTTCGCGCGATGGTATTTCCACCGAATTGAACCGCGAGGCCGAGTACTCCGGTCCCCGCGGGCAGGCCAGCTCCAGCACCGCGCTGTCGAGCAACCTGAACCTGGGCGACATGGTCAATGCCCCGGACCAGGCCTTTAACCGCATGGACGAAGACAGCGATGGCGTCCTCAGCAAGTTGGAAACCGAGGACACCCCGCTGGCGGATCGTTTCGAACGCGCCGATGCCAACGGCAATGCCCAGCTGTCCAGTGGCGAGTTCGATGAGTTCGTTGCCTCGCTGGGAGACAACATGGGTGATGACTCGGACGCCGGTGACGAAGCCGAAAGCGAGTTCGACGAAGCGGAAGAAGAGGCCGAGGAAGAGTTCGGCGAATAAGCCCTGATCGGGCGGATACCCAGCGCGCTGGCCTTCGGGCCAGCGCGTTTTTTTTGGCTGCAATTGCAGATGGCCGCGGGCCGCAAACCCGGTGTGGGTGGTATTCTCAACCCTTCGTATGCGATGGCAGGTCAAGGAAGGACGCCATGTCGATAGGGCAGATGCGGGGACTCATGGCGGGCATGCTGGCACTTGGGCTGGTTGCCTGTGGGTCGGAGACGACGGATAACGCCACCCAGGCCGATGTCTTGTCGGAAGGGGCCGGGTTTGTTGGATTGGTGGCCACGCTGCTGTCCGATAGCGATGTGGCTGCAGGCAAATCATTGGGCTTTGCAACGGCCAGCGCAGGTCGCAAGACGGCTGTCACCACCCACTGTGATGCCGGCGGCACCGTCAGCCACGATGCGGAGACCGGACGCACCGAGTACAGCCAGTGCGTGACACGATACGTCCAGGGCGACTACGTCCTGACGTCGACTGTTGACGGTGTCGAGATCATTCGCGAGACCGGTTGTCCCGACAGTGGCTGCGAGGCACAGACGCGTTACTACCTGGATCAGTACGGCGAGAACGGTGAGCCACTCACCGCTCAGACTGCCGACAGCGACGGTGAAGACGTGATCTCGACCCTGTTGCTGGACGATCAGTATTCGATCACGGATCTGGCCGACGGCACGGCCTACACCTCGGTGCTGGATGGTGTCGTGACCACCCGGGATCGCGCCCGGGGCGGGCCGGAATTGCGGCTTGTTTATCAGCAGACCCGATTTGCCGAGGTCGAGACCTCCACGGGTTATTCACTGGAGATCGACGGTGCCTTCACGGCCAATGCTGGCGCGATCTCACCGGGCTGCGGCCAGGGCGCGGTCAGCTTCGAAACGACCACTCCCATCCAGTTTGATGCCAGCAATGCCCTGGTTGCGGGGGCATTGAACCTGCTCTTGTCAGACGACCGGGTCGTGCAGGTCCGGGTGGAGCAGGGTGTGTTTGTCCTCGAAAGTGAGGGCGCCAGTCGCCGGTACAGCGTCGACGAATTGCAGCAGCTCTGTAGCTAGTCGCCGTTCGAATCGGTCGATTCCACCCGCGTGGCGACCTGTCCGTCCACCAGGCGCAGGTTGAGCAGGTCGCCCGGCGCCACATGCTTGACCGATCGCAGGATCTGACCCTGGCCATCGCTGGCCACGGCAAATCCGCGATTGAGCACCGCCAAGGGGCTCACGGCTTCGAGTTCTCGGCCCAGTGCCTGCACCCGCAGGCGCTGTCGATCCAGTTGCTGTCGCAGGCTGCGGTCTAGCCCCGTCGCAAGACGCCGGACGGTTTCTTGGGCGTCGCGCAGGCGATGCGCCGGATGTTGCTGGCCGAGTCGGGTCGCGGCGTGATCGACCCGCTGCGAGGCCACGTGCAGCTGGCGGTTGATTTCGCGCTGCAGCCGTTCCGATAAGCCGTCAACGTGTTGGCTGCGCTGCTCCAGCTGCCGGCCGGGGTGCGCCATGGCGACGCGGTGATGCAGGGTCGAAACTTCGCGGCGACTGCTCTGTACCCGGCTTGACAGGCCTCGCTGCAGTCTTGCGCCCAGCTGCCGCAGGCGGGCCAAGTGCTCTTGAAGATCAGGCACGGCCATCTCCGCCGCAGCCGATGGTGTCGGCGCCCGCAGATCCGCGACCAGATCGGCAATCGTCGTGTCCACCTCATGACCCACGCCGCTGATCACCGGCATACGCGCTCCAATGATGGCGCGCGCCACCACCTCTTCGTTGAACGGCCACAGGTCTTCCAGTGAGCCGCCGCCCCGGCTGACTAACAGCAGATCGCAGACGCCGTGGAGATTGGCGCGTTCGATGGCCGCTGCAATGCCCGCCGCTGCCTGATCGCCCTGGACCAGGGTGGGGTAGACCACCACATCGATGAGTGGACAGCGCCGGGCGAGTACGGCCCGGATGTCCCGCAGCGCAGCACCGGTGGCCGAGGTGACGATGCCGATACACCGCGGATGGCTGGGCAGCGCCCGTTTCCGTTCGGGCGCGAACAGGCCCTCCGCCTGGAGCTGACGTTTGAGCGCCTCGAACTGCAGTCGCAGTGCGCCCTCTCCAGCCGCCTCCAGGTGTTCGATGATGAGCTGGTAGTCGCCGCGTGCTTCGTACAACCCCAGGCGCCCGCGGACCAGCACCTGGTCGCCATTGCTCGGTACATCGCGCAACAGCCGGTTGGCATTGCGGAACATGGCGCAACGCAGCTGTGAATCACGGTCCTTTAACGTCAGATACCAGTGCCCGGAACGGGGGATCGACAGATTCGAGATCTCGCCCTGGACCCAGATGCGGCCGAAGCCTTCCTGCAGCAGCAAGCCCACCTCGCGATTGAGCTGACTGACGGTGAAGATGGCACGGGTGTCCGTTGACGGCGTCATATTGATAATCGGGGAGGTCAGACCAGGGCGCAGCCGCGTATACTACGCGCCCCTTCCGACCTGAAGTCCGCCATGCGCTTGAGTGAAGAGGCACTCACCTTCGATGATGTCCTGCTAACGCCGGCCTACTCGAACATCCTGCCACGACAAGTCGATCTCACCACAGCGCTGACGCGCGAGATTCGGCTCAATGTTCCGCTGCTGTCCGCTGCCATGGACACGGTCACCGAAGCGCGGCTGGCGATCAGCCTGGCGCAGGAAGGTGGTCTGGGCGTTATTCACAAGAATATGCCGCCAGCAGCCCAGGCGCGTGAAGTTCGCAAGGTCAAGAAATTCGAATCCGGCGTGATCAGTGACCCGATCACGGTGGCGCCTAGCGCCACCATCCAGCAGGTGCTGGACCTGACCCGCAAGCACAGCATTTCCGGTGTGCCAGTGGTCGATGGCACGGAACTGGTCGGCATTGTCACCAGCCGCGATCTGCGCTTCGAGACGCATTACGACGCGCCGGTCACCAGCGTCATGACACCTAAGGAACGACTGGTGACGGTGCGTGAGAACGCCAGCAAGCAGGAGGTCATGGACTTGCTGCACAAGCATCGCATCGAAAAGGTGCTGGTCACCAACGATGCCTTCGAGCTGCGCGGCATGATTACGGTCAAGGACATCCAGAAGTCCTCCGACTTCCCCAACGCCTGCAAGGATGGCCAGGAACGCCTGCGCGTGGGGGCGGCGGTCGGCACCGGTGCGGATACCGAAGAGCGCGTTGCTGCGTTGGTTGAGGCCGGCGTGGACGTGGTGATCGTCGATACGGCTCACGGACACTCGCAGGGCGTGCTGGAGCGGGTGAGCTGGATCAAGCAGCAATACCCGGACCTGCAGGTCATCGGCGGCAACATCGCCACGGGCGACGGTGCGTTGGCGCTGGTTGAGGCCGGTGCAGATGCCGTCAAGGTTGGCATCGGGCCGGGCTCGATTTGCACGACCCGCGTGGTCGCCGGAGTCGGCGTGCCGCAAATTACGGCGGTTGCCAATGTGGCGAATGCGCTGCGCAGCAGCGGCACCCCGCTGATTGCCGATGGCGGTATTCGGTATTCCGGCGATATGGCCAAGGCGCTGGCGGCCGGCGCCTACTGCGTCATGGTGGGCGGCATGCTCGCCGGCACCGATGAGGCCCCCGGTGAGGTCGAGCTGTATCAGGGGCGCTCGTACAAGTCCTATCGCGGCATGGGCTCGCTGGGCGCCATGGGGCAGGGGTCCAAGGACCGGTACTTCCAGGACGCCACCCAGGAGCTGGAGAAACTCGTACCCGAGGGGATTGAGGGGCGGGTGCCTTACAAGGGCTCCATGTCTGCCATTGTTCACCAGCTGATCGGCGGTGTGCGCGCGGCCATGGGCTATACCGGCTGCGGCAGCGTGGATGCGCTGCGGACCGAGGCCAGCTTTGTGCGGATCACCGGTGCGGGCGTCCGCGAGTCACACGTCCACGACGTCTCCATCGTCAAGGAAGCCCCGAACTACCGCGTCGACGGCTAGTTTCGCCACCGACGTTCGAATCGCTCGACAGAGAACAGCATGCAGCCCAGTGACGAAAAAATCCTGATTCTGGATTTCGGTTCCCAGTACACCCAGCTCATCGCGCGCCGCGTGCGCGAACTGGGCGTCTACAGTGAGATCCATCCCTGGGACTGGACGGCAGAGCAAATCCGCGGATTCGCGCCCAAGGGCATCATCCTGTCCGGTGGGCCCGAGACGGCTTCGGTGGATGGCGGCCCCAAGGCTGACCCCGAGGTCTACGCCATGGGCGTGCCGGTGCTGGGCATTTGCTACGGCATGCAGACCATGGCGGCCGAGTTGGGCGGGCGTGTGGCGCCCTCCAGCAAGCGTGAATTCGGCTATGCCCGGGTCGCGCGCACGGGTCCCTGTCGGCTGCTGGACGATATCGAGGACGCCGTGACCACCGACGGGCTGGCCCAGCTCGACGTATGGATGTCGCATGGTGATCGGGTCGAGGCACCGCCCAGCGGTTTTAGCGTCGTGGCTGGTACCGAGTCGGCCCCAGTGGCCGGTATTGCCGACGATGGGCGTGGCTTTTATGGCCTGCAGTTCCATCCCGAGGTGACCCATACGCTGCAGGGCGCACGGATTCTCGGTCGTTTCATCCACGACATCTGTAACTGCGGCAATGCCTGGCAGCCCGGCAACATCATCGAGTCGCTCATCGAGCGAGTGCGTGATCAAGTCGGCGCCGGTAAGGTGCTGCTGGGGCTATCCGGTGGCGTTGACTCCTCGGTCGTCGCTGCACTGCTGCATCAGGCCGTTGGCGACCAGCTCACCTGCGTGTTTGTCGACAATGGCCTGCTGCGTAAGGACGAGGGCGACCAGGTCATGGCAACCTTCGCCCAGCATCTCGGCGTGAAGGTGATTCGCGTCGACGCCGAGGACCGATTCCTGTCCGCCCTCGCTGGAGAATCCGATCCCGAGGCTAAGCGCAAGATCATCGGCAAAACCTTTATCGATGTGTTTGATGAGGAAGCCGGCAAGCTCACCGAAGTCGATTTTCTCGCCCAGGGCACGATTTACCCGGACGTGATCGAGTCGGCGGGTGCGGCCACGGGCAAGGCCCATGTCATCAAGTCGCATCACAACGTAGGCGGCCTGCCCGAGCACATGAAGCTGCATCTGGTGGAGCCGCTGCGCGAGCTGTTCAAGGACGAGGTCCGCAAGATCGGCCTGGAACTGGGGCTGCCCCGCGAAATGGTCTACCGGCACCCGTTCCCTGGGCCGGGCCTGGGTGTACGCATTCTGGGCGAGGTCAAAAAGGCCTACGCCGATCCGCTGCGCGAGGCCGATGACATCTTCATCTCGGAACTGCGCAATCACGGTCATTACGACAGCGTGAGCCAGGCCTTTGCCGTGTTCCTGCCCGTGCGTAGCGTCGGTGTCATGGGCGACGGGCGTCGTTACGAGCATGTCATCGCTTTGCGGGCGGTCGAGACCATCGATTTCATGACCGCACGCTGGGCGCATCTGCCTTACGAATTCCTCGATCACGTGGCCCGTCGCATCGTCAACGAAGTCGATGGCATATCTCGCGTGGTCTATGACATCTCCGGCAAGCCCCCAGCCACCATCGAGTGGGAATGATTCCACGTCTGGCACTGGCTGGCATTCACAAGCAGTAAACCTCTATTAACCCATTGATATCAATGGGTTTTTCTTTATTTTTTCTGGCAATGTCAGGCACTCCCTAGCACCCTCAAGCAAACTTTTTTCATGGTATTTTTGATGGTATTGTTTGAATCGCTACGGATTTCTTAGACACTCTCGAGCCGCTTAGTAGCCCGCTGTTCAAACTGTACCGGCGACAGCCCGTCGTTGTAACCGTGCCGCCGTTTCCTGTTGTAGAACATCTCGATGTAATCGAAGACATCCGCGCGAGCCGCGTCGCGGCTCGGATAGATCTTTCGCTTGATCCGTTCGCGCTTGAGCAGTTGGAAAAAGCTTTCCGCGACGGCATTGTCGTGGCAGTTGCCTCGCCGACTCATGGAGCACTCCAACTTGTGATCCTCGAGGAATCTCTGCCACTCGTAGCCGGTGTATTGGCTACCTTGATCGGAGTGGACCAGCACGCCGGGTTCCGGCTTTCTGCGCCACACGGCCATCAGTAGCGCCTTGAGCACCAGGTCGGCATGAATGCGCGACTGCATTGACCATCCCACCACCTGGCGCGAGTACAAGTCCACGACGACTGCAAGATAAAGCCAGCCCTCGTAAGTGCGAATCATGGTGATATCGGTGACCCAAGCCTGATTGGGGCCCGTCGGGTCGAATTGCCGGTCCAGCGAGTTCGGTGCCACGACAGCTGGCTTGCCGCCATAGTGCCCTCGTCGGCGGTTGTAGCCGACCTCCGCTTTAATTCCGGCGATACGCATCAGCCGATAGACACGGTTCTTGCCGCACATCTCGCCAAGGTCGCGCATGTCGTCATGGACTTTGCGGTAGCCGTACACACCGCCACTCTCCAGCCAGGCCTGCTTGATCAAGCAGTGTCACCGGACACCCGAAACTGACCCACTTCGGACGAAATTATTGACCCACCTTTGATTCACTGGGCCGGCCGCTAGGAGGTCGGTCCGATGGTTTCTAAGGAAAGGGTGATGGAGATACAGATTTTGCATCGGCGGGGCATGAGCATCCGCTCGATTGCGAGGGAGTGCGGGGTGTCACGCAATACGGTGCGTAAGTACCTGAGGGGTGATGTTGTCGCCGAGGAGCGGCAGGGAGGCCCCGGTCGACCGAGTAGTTTGGAGCCGTACTTGGACTGGCTGAGGCGGCGGGTGCAAGGCGCAGCGCCCATCCGCTTGCCTGCGACGGTATTGCACCGGGAGGTGTCGGCGATGGGCTACACCGGCTCGGTGCGCAGCGTGCAGCGCGCCATCGCGAAGCTCTCGCCGCCGCCGGCGGCCGAGCCGCTGGTGCGCTTTGAAACGCCGGCCGGGCATCAGGCCCAGATGGATTGGGGCGAGTACCGGCTTGGCGGTCGGCGTGTTTATGCCTTCGTCGGCGTGCTGGGCTACAGCCGGTGGCTCTATGTCGAGTATGTGGACTCGATGAAGGCCGAGACGCTGGTGGCCTGCCATCAGCGGATGCTGGCCGATTTTGGCGGCGTGCCGCGTGAGATTCTCTACGACAACATGAAAACAGTGGTGACCCAGCGCAATGCCTACGGCCGTGGCCGCCACAAGTTTCATGACGCCATCTGGGACCTGGCCAAGACCGCGGGCTATCGGCCCCGGCTGTGCCAGCCCTACCGGCCGCGCACCAAAGGCAAGGTCGAGCGCGCGGTGGACTACATCGCCACGAGCTTCTTCCATCCGCTGGTGACACGCCTGGCGCTGGATGGCCGGATCCCCACGCTCGATGAGCTCAATGCCGAGGCCCGGTGCTGGCGCCGAAGCATCGCCAATGTCCGCGTCCATGGCACCACCGGTGAGCGCCCGATCAATCGGCTGGCAGCGGATCAGGCGGCGATGAATCCCTACATGGGTGAAGCACCGGACGCGGCCTTGGATGACTGGGTACCTCTGCAGTGGCCGCGGTATCCGCTGCAGCGCAGCCCACGCGAGTACGACGCGATCCTTGCGGAGGCGGCAGCATGAGCGAACGCATCGATTCGCTGTGCCAGGAGTTGTCGCTTGGCGCGGTGCTGCTGCAGTACGCCAATTTGGCCGATCAGGCCGCCCGGGACGAGGCCAGCTACACCGACTACCTCGAACAGGTGCTGTCGGCCGAGGCGGCCCTGCGCAGCGAGCGCAGCCGCCAGATGCTCATCAAGCTGGCGACCTTCCCGGTGGTCAAGACGCTGGAGCAGTTTGATTTCGACGCCGCCGCCGGCGTGCCACAGGCCAAGCTGCAGGAACTCTCCGGACTGGCGTTCGTCGAGCGCCGGGAAAACGTGATCCTGCTGGGACCCAGCGGCGTGGGCAAAACGCATCTGGCCATCGCCCTGGGCGTGCGGGCCACCGAGCGCGGCTACAAGGTGCGCTTCATCACCGCCGCCGATCTGGTGATGCAGCTGGAAAAGGCCCAGCGAGAGACGCGTTTCGAGCAGTATTTGCGGCGCGCCATCCTTGGTCCGAGACTGTTGATCCTGGACGAGATTGGGTACCTGCCGCTGAAGAAGGAGCAGTCCGATCTCTTCTTCCAGGTCATCGCCAAACGCTACGAACAGGGCTCGGTCATCCTGACCTCGAACCTGTCATTTGGCGACTGGCAAGACACATTCGACGGCAACGCTGCACTGACCAGCGCAATGCTGGACCGGTTGCTGCACCACGCCCACGTCATCCAGATCAAGGGCGACAGCTACCGGCTGCGGCAGGCCCGTCAGAGCGGATTACTCACCGGCAGATCATCCGCGTGAGTGCCATGGGGGTGGGTCAATATTTCTGTCGCGAAGTGGGTCAATTATTTTTGTCCGTTGACACCGCACATCTCGCCAAGGTCGCGCATGTCGTCATGGACTTTGCGGTAGCCGTACACACCGCCACTCTCCAGCCAGGCCTGCTTGATCAAGCAGGTCTGACGGCGATCCTCCAGAGCCCGGCGTGAGAGCGGATTGCGAAGCCAGGCGTAATAGCCGCTGCGATGAACATTCAGCACACGGCACATCGTGCGTACGCGAAACTGGTGCTGGTGATCTCGCACGAATTCGTACTTCACCCGGACTGCTTGGCGAAGTACGTTGCGGCCTTTTTTAGGATGTCGCGCTCCTCTGTGACCCGGCGAAGATCCGCCTTCAGGCGACGCAGCTCCTGCTGCGCGTCGTCCAGCTCCTGCTTGTCCGAAGCCTTAGGCCCGAATTTCTTCAGCCACGCGTAGAGGCTGTGGGTCGTAACACCGAGTCGCTCGGCCACGTCGACCACCGAATAACCCCGATCTGTGACTTGTCGGACCGCTTCAATCTTGAACTCGTCCGTGTACCGCTTGCCGCTCATGAACACCTCCTGAAGTGCCAAAGTGTATGGCTTCGAGGTGTCTACAGAATCCGTGGCGATTCACCTGAACCTTTGAAATCCCTGCTGGCGGTTCTCCCGCTTTGTGCTGGGAGCAACGCATGTTCCGACTAGACTAGCCAGGGTAAACAGGATTACACATCCATTACAGCAATGTAATACACGGGTCATCTTAAGGTCAGAAACGCCGCTCTACTATGACAATGGATAAGTCCAGGTGCAGCTTGGGAGTTGTGTACGGGTCGATTCAATGCAGAAACGCCGCGACAGGATATCTGGCCAATATTAACGGTTGACGGCGTACAGGCTACAGATCGAGGTGCGTGTAATAGTGAGTACGAGAGGCCTGATACCTGTTAATGAAAATTGCTTGACCTGTGTCTTGGACACAGGTGTAAGGTGACAAAAAGCCGGACAAATTCTTTGGATTTTCTCTCGGGTTTAGAACTGATGATTGACTCATATCAAGGCAAGGAACAGATCTTCGGGGTTAATCTGAATCCTGCGATAGTCAGACTGAGCTGCGAGGAGGGCTGTGTGAAAGTTATCGAAATGGCCAGGCGTTTAGGGGTTACGGCCGATACGGTGCGGTTTTATACCCGGATCAAGATTCTGAAACCGGGGAAGAACAAAACCAATGGATATCGGGAATACAGCGAAAATGATTACAACCGCTTGCGATTCGTGCTGAGTGCACGGCAACTGGGCTTTTCCGTTGAGGATATTCAGGAAATTTTGAACCACGCGGATAAGAAGAAATCGCCTTGCCCGACGGTGCGCCGCTTGATTGACCAACGTCTGGGCGAAACTGAACAACGGTTCGCGGAAACTCAGCAACTGCGGGAACGCATGCAGCAGGCCGTGGTTGAGTGGAGCCAAAAGCCGGATAAGGTGCCGACCGGCCATATGATCTGTCACCTGATTGAAGAGTTTGCCCAGTAAATCAACATAGAGGATTTGCCATGAATACACAGAAATTCGAGAGCCCTACTCATCACCGGGGCGGCTGCTGTTGCGCCAGCAAGTCATCCACTGCAGCTAACACTCGGAGCAGTGTTGACTCAGATAGCGATATCCCGCTGCAGCGGCTACAGGTGCAGGGCGCAACGTGCGGTGGTTGTGTAAGAAGTATTGAGCAAACGCTACGCTCTGTTTCCGGCGTAAGCGATGCGTGTATGGATCTGGCGACGGGTGTCGCTTCGGTCGTTGGCATGGTCGAGTCTAACGCTCTGATAGAGGCGTTGGATCGAGCGGGTTTTCCTTCGACCCAAATCAATTAGTTTATGGCTGATGGTTGGAGTAATTAGCAGTTGGTAAGCCTAAGCATGTTACAGGCGTGAAATCTGGTTTGTTAGCTGCTTAATAAATTGAAAAGAGATTACCCCTTCCGTAAAAAATGGCCTGAAAATTGGAGAAATACATGGATCACCCCACAACTTTTCCTTCGTCGAAATCAGTCAACAGCCCGATGAGCAAGTCCGTTCAACTGATAGTGCCTGGCATGGGGAGTAACCACTGCGCTGGTCTGATCACCACTTCGGTTGAGCGGCTGCCGGGTATCATCAACCTCACCACCAATATCGCCAATCACCGTGTCGAGGTTGAATTCGACGCCAACCTGACCAGCGACAACCAGATCCGAGGCGCCATTGAAAAAGCTGGCTACGACGTGACCAGCACGACATCTGCAACACCGGAGACCGGAGGTGAGGCCAGTCTCACTGTCCCCGGCATGGGCAGCGATCATTGTGCCGGACTGGTCTCCAGCTCCATCAAGCGTCTCGCCGGCATCACTGACATTTCCACCAACATTGCCAATCACAAGGTGACGGTTCGTTTTGATGTGGCAACGGTGGATGCGGAAAGAATCAAAGTCGCCATTGAGAAGGCGGGATACGAAGTGGCAGGCGTCAGTGAAAGCCGGGCGCAAGCGGACGCGACAGTGGATGAAGCTGTCGAGGAGCGCTATCTCGACCAGGCCTGGCATCGCGTTTGGTTTGCCGCCGTACCCACCACCATCATCATGATATTGATGATGGTGGACATGTTCTGGATACCAATACCGGGATACCTTGTGTGGGTGGCCATTCTCGGTTTCCCCGTGGTCTTTTTCAAGGGCGGCTGGGCCACCCACCGCTCGTCCTGGCGCTCCCTGACCAACCGTACCGCCAACATGGACGTGCTGATCTCCATGGGCAGCCTGCCACCCTACCTGATCGGGCTGGTGGGCTTTGTCTATCCCATGACGTCCTTTATCGAGATGGCCGTTACCATCATGACCTTCCACATGCTCGGACGATATCTGGAAACCCGGGCCAAGGGCAGAGCGTCACAGGCGATCAAAAAGCTGCTGAAGCTCGGCGCCAAGACTGCCTCTGTGTTGCGGGACGGGCAAGAAGTTGAAGTCCCGGTGGCAGAATTACAAGTGGGAGACATCATGGTGGTTCGGCCCGGCGCCAAGGTCCCCACCGACGGCGAGATCGTCGAGGGTAACAGTCATTTGGATGAATCCATTGCCACCGGCGAGTCAGTGCCGGTGGAAAAAGGGCCCGGTGATGCCGTGATTGGTGCGACCATCAACAAGGAGGGCATGCTCAAGGTGCGTGCCACCCGGGTGGGTGCCGATACCTTCCTGTCACAGGTCGTCCGGTTGGTGGAGCAGGCACAGGGTTCAAAGGTGCCCATACAGGAATTTGCCGACAAGGTGACCGCGAAATTTGTCCCGGGAGTTATTGTCATCAGTTTGGCAAGCTTGGTGGTGTGGGTGCTGTTCGCCGAGCCGCTGCGACCGATTCTCTATTGGGGCGCCGAGTTCCTGCCTTGGGTCAACCCGGAGCTTTCACCTTTAATGTTGGGGATTCTCTCGGCGATTTCCGTGCTGGTCATCGCCTGCCCCTGCGCTTTGGGACTGGCCACCCCCACTGCCATCATGGTGGGATCGGGTTTGGGCGCTGAGAGCGGCGTGTTGATCCGCTCTGGCGAAGCCATTCAGTCCCTCAAGGACATCAAGGCCGTGGTCCTCGACAAGACCGGTACCATCACCAAAGGCGAGCCGGCACTCACCGACGTGATTGCCACCGCCGACTTCGATGAGGGCGACGTGCTCCGTTTCGCGGCGTCGGTGGAAGCGGGCTCCGAACACCCTCTGGGGCAAGCCATCGTAGCCGGTGCGCGAGAAAAGGGCTTGGATGTTCCGACCGTCGCCGACTTCCGGGCCATTACCGCCCGCGGGGTGGAGGGCCGGGTGGACGACCAACTCATTCGCGTCGGCAGCCGCCGGCTTCTCAATGAGGCAGATATCGAACTGGGCGACCTGGAAGAGGCGCTGGTCCGGCTGGAAAATGAGGGCAAGACCGCCATGCTGGTGGCCGCAGGAGACCGCGCCGCTGGCATTGTCGCCGTGGCCGACACCATCAAGGAGGACTCGAAAGCTGCTATTGCCGCTCTTCACCGATTGGGCATTCACACCGTCATGATCACGGGTGACAACGAACGCACCGCACGCCACGTCGCGGATCAGGTAGGCATCGACGAGGTACTCGCGGGTGTCTTGCCTGAAGGCAAGGTGGAGGCCATCAGAAAGCTGCAGACAAAATACGGGCAGCAGGTGGCTATGGTGGGTGATGGCATCAACGACGCCCCGGCACTGAAACAGGCTAATGTGGGTATCGCCATCGGCGCCGGCGCGGATGTCGCCATCGAAGCGGCGGATGTCACCCTGGTGAAAGGCGAGCTGTCCAAGGTGGTGGAGGCCATTCGCCTGTCCCGCGCCACTTTCCGCAAGATTGTCGAAAACCTGTTCTGGGCCTGGTTCTACAACGTGGCGGCCATCCCCATTGCCGCGGTGGGCCTGCTCCATCCCATGATCGGGGTGATCGCTATGACAACCAGCTCCCTGTCAGTGATCGGCAACTCTTTGCGTCTCAAGCGGGTAAAACTGAATGTGGATAAGTAATCCGACAACCGGTAAACAGTGCCGCCCAGCAGGCGGAACATTTCAATTCTATTGGTGAGGTGTGACATGGCAACCCAAAAATCATCATTCTGGTTGACCCCAAAAGGTCTCGCCGCTCTGGGTTTAATTGCAGTAGCAAGCTATTTCCTATTGATCGAGCACCGGCAGCACGTCTGGCAGTTTTTGCCTTTCTTGATTCTCTTAGCCTGTCCGTTTATGCATCTGTTTATGCACGGGGGGCATGGTGGACATGGCCAGCACGAGGATGAATCCGACAAGGCTGCCTATCAGCGTGGGCTGGAAGATGGTCGCAAAGAAAATGAGCATCATCACTAACAGAATATTAACAGGAGAAAAGCTATGCACGGTGAATCTGCTTACGGCCTCTGGACGCTGGTGATACTCAATTCGGCGATATTTATCTTCTTTGCCTTCAGCTTTACCAAGCCGCAAACCAAAACCGATTGGCGAAGCTTTGGCGCTTTCTCGGCGTTTGTTATTGCCCTATTTACTGAGATGTATGGCTTTCCATTAACCATTTATTTTCTCTCCGGCTGGTTGGCGGAAAAATATCCTGGCATTGATTTTCTGTCCCACGAAAACGGCCACCTGTTGCACACGTTGCTTGGTTTTGAAGGTAATCCACATTGGGATCCGCTGCATATCGCCAGTAATGTTCTGATCGTTTTGGGTTTCTTTTTGCTGGCCTCGGCGTGGGGTGTACTGCACAAGGCGCAGCAGACCCGGTCGCTGGCGACCACAGGCTGGTATGCCCGCTGTCGTCATCCGCAATACATTGCTTTTATTCTGATTATGTTCGGCTTCCTGTTGCAGTGGCCAACCATTCCAACGCTCGTGATGTTCCCGATACTGGTAGTGGTCTACGTGCGACTCGCTAAGCGAGAGGAGCGGATGGCGCTGGAAGAATTTGGCGAAATATATCGCCATTATATGGAATCTACGCCAGCGTGGATTCCGAAATTTAAAATCAATGAACCTGAAACTGTCTGAGGATAAAACAATGAAAAATTTAATGTCAGCACTCGCTATTTCCGCATTATTGGCATCTCCAGTCTTCGCCGAAGGTGAGCATCAACATGACGGTGACCCGAACACACAGGGTAAGCAAGGCAGCATGATGATGAGCCATGAGCGAATGATGCCAATGATGCAAGAACACAAAAAATCCATGGAGCGCCTGATGGGTCAGCTGAAAAAGGAAGCAGACCAAGGCAAACGGGATGAACTCATCGAAGCACATATGAAAGAGATGCAGCAATGCATGATGACGCTAAATCAGGGTGAAGGCGACATGGCATCCAGCTCTACCGAAGAGCGCATGAAAATGATGGAAGAGCGTATGGGGATGATGCAGATGATGATGGGGCAGATGATGGACAACATGGTCGAAGCTCGCAAGAGTCGTCCTGAACACATTAAGAAATAAGCAAAGCGGACTATTGATCGTTAGTAATCGATAATTTGGAGAAAGTGGTGGCAGAGCATCGACTGGGTATCAATCCGGGTTTTCTAACCAAGCACAGCTTAAGTTTGCGCGGGGTGAATGAAAGTAACGCGCATGCTATCACAGCGGAGTTGGATGGACTTCCTTGTGTTGACCGTGTTTGGCTGAACATGACGAAAGGTACTCTCAAAATCGCCTATGACGCCTCTCACCACAATATCGATGAAATGATCGCCATTGTCGAAAAACATGGCGCGGTTATTAAAGATAGTTGGTGGAACCGTACAAGGCTTAGTTGGCAGCGACAGACGGATGAAAATATCAAGGATAACGCCAGGCATGAAGCGCATTGTTGCAACAAGATGCCGCCTCATTAGAGGAAATCGAAAATGAGCAAAAAAGAGCATCGGCTGGGCGTATCAGAAATCAATCTTGTGGTACGCCATTTAAAACTGGAACCTGCCGATCAGAACAACCTGCAAGCAGTGGTTGCTGAAGTCGATCAGCTTTACGGGCTCGACGCCATTTCCTTTGATGAAAAAAGTCATGTGCTGAATCTTGCTTATGACGCCTCCAGGATTTGTCTGGATGGTATCGAAGATGTGTTGAAAAAGCATGGCGTCGAAGTAAGCCATGATTGGTGGACGCATTTTAAAGAAGATTATTACAAATTTGTCGATCAGAACGTTAAAAACAACGCCAGTCACGAACCGTGGAGCTGTCATCAAATACCCCCGGGCGCTGGCCGCAAGCGCTAGTGTATACCTCCATGGTGAATGTCGATAAATAGAGAATTGCAGTTAAGCAGCCTGCATACCTTGCACCGAAAGCCCAGAAAGGGGATTAACCATTATTTTTAGGAGTCCTGAATGAAGGAAAAAGACGATCGTTCGACACATTATGACGAGGGTAGCCTCTCTCTGTCAGGTACGGTGATGCTCGGGACTGGGGTGATGATCGGCGCAGGAATATTTGCGCTAACCGGGCAAATGGCAGAGATGACTGGTGCATTATTCCCATTGGCATTCCTCGCGGCCGCGATCATCGTTGGTTTCAGTGCTTACTCATACATCAAAATATCCAATGCCTACCCATCAGCAGGGGGGATCGGCATGTATCTGCATAAGGCCTATGGCGACCGGTTGCCCACTGCGTTTAATGCACTACTTATGTATTTTTCGATGGTCATCGCGCAGAGTTTTCTAGCGCGTACGTTCGGTTCTTACACCATGCAATTATTTGGCGGTGACCCTTCAGGGCAAATGACTCCTATACTCGGCGTCTCCCTAATTCTGGCGGCGTTCATTGTGAACCTGTTGGGTAATCGGTTGATTCAAGGGGTTGCAGGGTTTATCGGCCTACTGAAAATTGGTGGAATTCTAATCTTTGGTCTCGTCGGCATCTGGTTAGCTGATAGCCTGGCAGTGGACTTTGACCATGTAAGCGAGACCGGTTCAGCCAGTAATTTCCTCGGCGCCACAGCGCTGGGGATTCTGGCATTCAAAGGCTTTACCACTATTACCAATAGTGGTTCCGAGGTGATCGATCCACACCGCAATGTTGGTCGCGCCATTGTTATTTCGATTGCTGCCTGTGTCGTTATCTATACATTGGTTGGTTTTGCGGTGGCCAGTAACCTCTCACTCAGGGAGATTATTCAAACTCGAGATTATTCCCTGGCTGCGGCCGCTCGACCTGCACTCGGTGAGTACGGCGTGTGGTTCACCGTTGCGATTGCCATGCTGGCGACGGCGGGAGGGATTCTTGCCAGTATTTTTGCGGTCTCCAGAATGCTGGCGATGCTAACGGAAATGAAGTTGGTGCCCCATAGCCATTTCGGTATGCCGGGTAGCATTCAGAAACATACATTGGTGTACACCGTGGTTCTTGGACTTGTGCTCACCGCGTTCTTTGATCTTTCCCGTATAGCAGCACTTGGCATCATATTCTATCTGGTGATGGATATCGCCATTCACTGGGGTGTTCTGCGCTACTTGTTGGACGATGTTAAAGCCAAAAGCTGGGTCCCCGTTACCGCGATTATATTAGATTCGCTTGCACTAAGCGGGTTCGTTTGGGTGAAGTTGAATTCAGATCCATTTGTGTTGGGTGTGGCCGTTGTCACAATGATGCTAATCGCGATCGGAGAGCAACTATTCCTTGGATCTGAAAAACGAAAGCAAGCTGTGTCCCAAAGTCAGGCGCATGAACATCATCATTAAAAATCATGTGGAGGAAGCCTGCCAGGCACAGAACGGGACTCTAGTGGTTAACTTTTGTTGTTTGGAGAATGGTAATGGATCAAGTTAGCACACTTAAAGCGATCTATATGGGCATCGACACCCACCAGGAACTGGTGGTGTGTATGCGCAGCTATCGTGACTTTTTGAGACTCTAATCGATGAGTCAATCCACAACTGAGAAAAAATTATGCAAATTGAAACCTTAAAAGATGTGCTGCACTGGACCCGGGAATTTCACCAACATCTCAGTCAGTGCTTATCCCATTGCGCAGACAAGAATACGGATGAACGGGCCCGGATGATTCTTGCTTACCTGTCCGATCACGAAAAAAGTCTCACAAAAGTTGTCAATGGCTTCGAAACCTCGGGCGATGAACATGCGCTGAACACCTGGTGTATGGAATATGTGGCAAAGCATCCTATCGTCCGACATGCACATTGCGACGCGCCTTTTGCCGAGCTTGATGCCGCGCAAATCATGGAGGTGATTGTCGATCAGCATCAGCAGGTGATTGAGCTGTATCGCTATCTCGCCTCAAGGGCGGATATCCCCTCTGCCAAGGAGTTGATAGAATCACTCCGGTCGCTGGAGGAACACGAAATGATGCGTATGGTGCAGTCTGCCAACCGGTTCGGGGATATGTAGAGACACTAATTTATTGCAGATACACCACCATAAACGGAGGAATAGTCATGACACTTAATGCGTTCAAATTCGGGATAGCCAGCGCGATTACCGCGGCGATACTGTGGCTGGCTTGCAGCCTGTTGGTGATGTTAATGCCCGCCATGATGTTATCCATGTCTGGGGAAATGGTGCATATGCAACTGAATGAGATGGGTTGGCATTTGACATTCACTGGCGTTGTTGTGGGACTGGTGGCTTGGTCAGTGTCAGCGGGTATCGCCGGGTGGTTGCTGGCGGCTATTTACAACCGCTTGCAGTAAGCCGAAGGATTATGAGGTGCCATATCAGTGACCATGCCCTTCCGAGTCTTGCCCACGTGCGGTGAGTATCTGGTATTGGTCGGGAGACAGTTCCGGCAACTGCTTCAGGAACGCCACCATGTTCCAGATACGTTCATCGTCATGCCCCGGTCCCCAGGCGGGCATGCCCGAGGCCTTGATGCCATGTTTAACAATCCAGAATTGTCGTTTACTGGCCTCGTCGTCATTTTCGGTGTTACCGGTATGATCGTGTCCATGTTCATCACCCGCTAGAGTTAGGTTGGGTGGTGTGGGATATAACCCCAGGGTGAAATCACTTTCGGTTTTACCCGGCTTCAAATGGCACCCTGCACACATATCATTGTAGTCGGCGCCACCCGCCAGTAACCGCTCCGGTGCGTTTAGGTCGCCAGGAACCTTAATGTCACTGGCAGCACGTGCAACTGAACGTTCACGCAAGGTTTCCAGTAGCCAGTAGGTCGGCCGATTGTGTGGTACATCGGCTCCCATGGGGTAGAGACCTGAATAGAGAAACAGCCCACCACCCACCAGCGCGATGACAGCGGTAATGACCAGACTTTTGATAAAGGTGGTGAGCGCCGACATGAAAACTCCTTGGGTTGATCAGTGTTGGTGTTCTGAATGTTGCTCGCCTGAGCTTTTTTCGTTGTCCTGATGATCAGCCTGCGCTTGATCCTTTTTAGAGTCGTTATGATGCATGTCATTCATGCATTGTTTCATCATGGCTTGCATCACGGGATCATTCATATCCATCTTGCTGTGATCCATATTTGTCATGGCTGCACAATCCGGCTTTTCAGCGTCTTTCATATGCTCTTTAGGATCATGGGCCTGTGCAGATAAAGCGATGCCCAGTGTGGAGAGCACGATGACAGTGGCTAGTGTTTTCATAGTAATAAGGTGTTCCTCATAGGTGTTTGAAAAGTTTCCGTATCAACTTGGTTATTGTTAAAACCAGAATCGCAGTCCTGCGACGAATTGGGTGCCTGACGTATCTTCGCCTGCCGCACGGCGGTAATCGGCTGTGTCGCCATAGGTGTCTGTCCATTCCACACCGATGTAGGGTGCAAATTGACGGCTGAATTCGTAACGCAGGCGCAAGCCCACCGCGAGATCCGAGAGGCCCGACCCCAATCTATTATCAAGATCATCCTTGCCATACAGATTCAGTTCCGCGCGGGGCTGTAAAATGAGCCGCTGTGTCAGCAGCAACTCGTACTCGGTCTCGGCAGAGAATGCGGTCCGACCGTCGTCGCCAACATACGCAGTCACATCCAGCTCAAACCAGTAGGGTGCCAGGCCTTGGATACCAATTGCCAGCCACTGGCGATCCTTACCTTCGTTATACTGGTCGAGTCGAACGCCGAGCTGAGTGTCGAAATAGGCATTAAGCGCATGGCCCCACAACAGGTCGGTTGAACTTTCTTCCAGCGTGCCGTCTGCGATATCACCCTCCGCTTTGATGACAAAGCGGTTGTAGGTGGTGCCATACCAGGCCTGTATATCGTAAACCGTGCTCTCGCTGTCTTCGTGATACTCCAGGCGATCGCCCAGAACGGACCAGAAGGCGTGCTCGTCCGCCAGTTTCAGTTGCCGCGGCCCCGGCTGTGCATAGGGGCCTTCGGTCAAGGTGTAACCATCGGAATAAGCGTGGGGATCGCGGGCATCGGCAGGCGCTTTGCCACCTTGCATTTGCATCTCGCCGTGATCCATTTGTGCCAGTACCGTATTCACTTGAAGTGCGCCGACAATAAAAACCAGTGTTGTGAGATATTTCACCGTATTAAGCCTCATGACACCACCACTTCGCGGAACATGCCCGCATCCATATGAAACAGCAAATGGCAATGCCAGGCCCAGCGGCCCAAGTCATGGGGTGTGGTCAGATAACTGATACGCTGCGCTGGTTGCACGGGAATGGTATGGCGGCGAACCCGCAATTTACCCTGATCGGTTTCCAGTTCGCTCCACATGCCGTGTAAATGCATTGGGTGGGTCATCATGGTGTCGTTTTGCAGAATGATTCTAACGCGTTCATTGTGGCGCAGGGAGACCGGTGTGCTTTTACCGAATTCGAGTCCGTCGAAAGACCAGCTATAGCGTTCCATATTGCCGGTAAGGTGTAGTTCCAGCTCCCTCGCGGGCGGGCGGCGGTCATCCAGCACACCATCGATGGATTTCAGGTCGGCCAGCGTCAGCACTCGGTGACCCTGTGGGCGCAACCCACGCTGGCTTAAGTTGCGCAAGCCAATACCCGGGTCGTCGAGATTGGTGCGTGGCATGTCCACTCGCATATCCACCGAAGCAGCGTATTCAGTTCGTGCGTGGCGTATGGTGGATGAGGGTTTGGCAAGAGGGTTATCAGAAGCCCGCTGCATGCCGTGCATACTGTGATCCATGGCCATGCCACCGTGCATCTGGGAATGATCCATGGTGCTGTGATCCATGGCACCCATGCTCATGGACCCCTGATCCATACCGCTATGATTCATGCCTTCGTGACCAGTGCCATGACTCATAGCCCCCATCATGTCAGCCATGGTCAACCACTCAACCGGGTCAGGATCTGGTACTGGAGCGGTTAAGCCTTGCCGCACGGTCAGGGTGCCGCGGGCATAGCCGCTGCGTTCCATGCTCTGGGCGAAGATCGTATAAGCGTCGTCCTGTGGCTCGACCATGACATCGTAGGTTTCGCCGGGGCCAAAGCGGAATTCATCCACAGTGACCGGCTCGACATCCTGGCCATCTGCCTGGATCACCGTTAACTTCAAGCCGGGAATGCGAACATCATAAAAGCTATTGCTGGCGGCATTGATAAACCGCAGCCGTACGCGATCACCGCGCTGGAACAACCCGCTCCAATTGCCCGCCGGGGTGGTGCCATTCATTAGGAAGGTGAGGGTGGCCGCCGACAGGTCCGCCAGATCGGTCGGGTTCATCCGCATCTGGTTCCACATCTGGCGCTTTTCCAGGGCTGCCTGTAAGCCCATCTTTGAAACATCGGCTGTGAAATCGAAAAAGGTGGGCTGATTGAAGTTGTAGACATCGCTTTGTACTTTCAGCTTGCTGAAGGTATGCATTGGATCTTCGTCGGTCCAGTCGGACAGCTGCACCACATAATCCTGGTCGGCACGGTGTCTTTCGCCTGCCCGCGGCTCAATGATCAGGGCGCCGTACATCCCGGTCATCTCCTGAAAGCCGGAGTGACTGTGGTACCAATAGGTGCCGCTCTGCCGAAGTGTAAAGCGATAAACAAAGGTTTCTCCCGGTGCGATGCCTGGGTAGCTGATCCCCGGCACACCATCCATTTGATAGGGCAGCAAGATGCCGTGCCAGTGAATAGAGGTAGAAACAGGTAATCGGTTGGTGACGCGGATGGTGACGTCATCGCCCTCGCGCAGCCGTAGCGTCGGTGCCGGAATGGAGCCGTTGATGGTGGTAGCCATACGTGTGACACCGGTAAAATTGACAGGTGTTGCGGCGATTACCAGGTCGATTTCACGGCCGCTGAGTACCGGTGCCGAGCCCAGCGCGGTCGCGCCTTTTGCGGCGGCCTGCAACCAGGACGGTGTGGCGGCCAGCACGCCACCGGCTGCCAGGCCCTGCACGAAGCGGCGGCGACTAAGCTGCCAGGGCTGCTTGGGTCGGGGGAAACCATGGGTCATGAGTCAATCTCTTTTCGAATAAGTGATGGTTGTTCCACGTTCTGACTCCGCATACTAGCGAGCCGAGCCTGTCACCCGCATGACTTCAAAATGACAAAGTTGTAATCTAGTCGTCATCTTCTTGTGGGTTAGCCAGGTTTAGGCTGTTTCCAAACGCATTCTGAACATACGGAGCAGTGCAACGATGCGGCTATTGGTGGTCGAAGACGAAATCAAGACCGGCGATTATTTACAGCAGGGACTGACCGAGGCGGGCTTTCTGGTCACGCTGGTGCGCAATGGCCTCGACGGCCATCATTTGGCGATGACCGAGACCTTTGATTTGCTGGTGCTGGACGTCATGCTGCCGGATGTTGACGGCTGGCGAATCGTGCAGTCGTTGCGCGAGGCTGGCCGTCAGACACCAGTGCTGTTCCTGACCGCCCGCGACAGCGTGGATGACCGCGTTAAAGGCCTTGAATTGGGGGCTGATGATTACCTGGTCAAGCCCTTCGCTTTTGCCGAACTGCTGGCCCGGGTGCGCACTCTGTTGCGCCGCAGTGCGGTGCCGGTGATGACGGATCAGATCAGGGTCGCCGACCTCACCCTGGATTTGCCGCGGCACCGGGCCACGCGCGCCGGTCGCAGGATCAATCTCAGCCACAAGGAGTTTTGCCTGCTGGAACTGTTGGTCCGGCGGCAGGGTGAAGTATTACCGCGCTCCTTGATCGCCTCCCAGGTATGGGACATGAACTTCGATTCCGACACCAATGTGATTGATGTGGCCATACGGCGCCTAAGAGCAAAAATCGATGACGATTTTGAGCCCAAGCTGATTCACACCGTGCGTGGCATGGGTTACAAGCTGGAGGTTGAAGACGACCATGACGAAGGTTAGCCTCGTCCGGAGACGACCGCTGTCACTCAACAGCCGGGTGATGTTGTTTGTCGCGATCGCCATCAGCCTGAGTCTGCTGATGATCGGCCATCTGGTGCAAAACGAGGTAGAGCGCCATTTTGCTGAACAGGATGCCGACGAATTGGTGGTGATTACCCGTGCTGTTGAGAAGGCCCTGCAAACGGCGAAGGATCAGGGTCTGGCTCCGGAGGACGCCCTTGCGCGAGCTGTGTCTGGCCATCACGGCGTCTATTTTCAAGTTTGGGATGATACTGGACGTTTGGTCTATAGTTCCGTGGATACCGGATCTTTGCTACAGGCGAACACCTATGCCCCTGTGGCCCGCATCCAGGTAGACAATCTTTACACCTGGCAATCTGATGGCAAAACCTACCGTGGCACTGCCACCCAAGCTCGTATCGGTGGTCAGGACTATCGCATCATTGCTGCCATCGATATGGATTTCCACATCCACTTTCTGGAAAATTTTCGTCGCAGTTTGTGGATGATCATGGTGGCGGCAGGGGCCATCACTCTCCTGGCGGCCTGGTATGGCGTGCATCAGGGGTATGCCCCAATACGTACTCTCAGTGAGTCTATGGGTAATGTCCAGGCGGATCGGCTGCATGTGCGTCTCGATCCCGATACCGTACCGGGGGAGCTGAAAACGCTGGTTGATTCGTTCAACCATATGATTGGGCGATTGGAGGACAGTTTTGTTCGACTTTCTCATTTCTCTGCTGATATCGCCCATGAATTGCGCACACCGCTAACCAACCTGATCACCCAGACCCAGGTGGGTTTGGGTAAGTCCAGAAGCCTGGAAGAATATCGCGAACTGTTATATTCAAACCTGGAAGAACAGGAGCGCCTGACCAAAATGGTTAATGACATGCTCTGGCTGGCCCAGAGCGAACACGGCCTGCTCAAGCCTGTCTGGGAACCGCTGGATCTGGCTCGTGAAGTGCGCGAGCTGTTCGATTTTTTCGAGGCGCTGGCGGAGGAAAAACACATCGAATTGGTATTGGAGGGAAAGGCGCCGATCATACAGGGTGACCGCGCCATGCTGAGGCGCGCGTTATCTAATCTGCTGTCCAATGCCCTACGTCATGCGCCCGCGGGGGCAAGTGTGCTGATCCGGCTGGATTCATCGGGTGAGGGTAGGGCGTTACTCAGCGTACAGAATCCGGGGCCAGAAATTCCAGCCGAGCATTTGCTCAGGATTTTCGACCGGTTTTACCGGGTCGATCCTTCCCGGCAACGCCAAAGCGAAGGTGCTGGCTTGGGGCTGGCTATCGTCAAGTCCATAGTCGAGGCCCATGAAGGAAACATCGCGGTGATCTCCGAACGCGGCGTCACGCGCTTTACGATCAGATTTCCCAGAACAGGTGATGCAGGGAATATTGCGATGCGTGGTTTGCATCGAAGGCTCGTGTCGAGAGAACTGTAAAATTGTGAACGTCAGTATTAGGCTGTTGATATTCAATAGGGATGGAGCATTTCTATAGTGCTGGTAGGATTTTGGTCAAGGCTGGTTGGCTCGCGGCCTTTGAATTGACCCGTTTTCAAAAAAAGGATTTATTTTTAATAAATTTCTGAGCATGGTATTTTTCATGGTATTACCGATTAGCGGGAAAATAAGTCGTTGAATACAAAAGATAAAAATGGCTTATTGATAATCGAGTGGGAATAGGCCGCGAGCCCTGCGGCTATGGCTGAGCAGCCGGATGCTTTAGAGGCAGACGCGCAGCAGGCGATCGACCAGCGCTGGATGCAGCATGCGCTGTCGCTTGCCGAGCGGGCGGCCGAAGCGGGCGAGGTCCCTGTCGGAGCGGTGATCGTGCACAACGGCCAGTTGCTGGCCGAGGGCTGGAATCGACCCATTGAGTTGTCCGACCCGACGGCCCACGCCGAAATCCAGGCCCTGCGGGCCGCGGCCGCCAAGATGGGTAATTACCGGCTGGTCGACTGCGATTTGTATGTGACGCTGGAACCTTGTGCCATGTGTGCCGGGGCCATCATCACGGCACGCATTCGCCGCGTTGTGTACGGCGCTGATGATGTGCGAGCTGGCGCGGCCGGCTCGGTATTCAACGTGCTACCCGGCGAACAGCTCAACCATCGTTGCGGACTACGGGCGGGCCTGGAGGCCGATGCCTCGGCGCAGATGTTGAGGAATTTTTTCCGCGCGCGGCGTCAGCGGCGCTAGATCAGCGTTTCCCTAGGATAGGTTGCGTCACGGGGCCGTGTCCGCAGCGGCGGCCTTCGGTGCCATCAAGTGGCGCAGGGCTTCATCCAGCGCCTGCTGCTGCGCCGGGTCGGTAAGTCCGTCAGCCTCTGAGAAGGCCTGCTCAAAGCGTGGCAAGGAAAAAGTCGCCCGAACCTCGCCACCCTGAAATCCCGCGCGCTCGCTGGCCATCTTGAGCACACTGGCGCCGCCGCGCCCACCCGGTGAGGTGGAGAGCATGAGCAGTGGCTTGCCCTGGTACAGCTTGGTTTCGATGCGCGAGGCCCAGTCGAACACGTTCTTGAACGCAACGGTATAGGCGCCGTTGTGCTCTGCAAACGAAATGATCACGCGGTCGGCCCAGGCCAACCGGTCGAGAAACCGCTGTGCCAGCGCCGGCACGCCGCTGCTGTGTTCCCGGTCGATGCTGTAGATCGGCATCTCGAAGTCGTTGAGATCGAGCATATCGATCTCGGCGTCGGGCACGTGATGGCTGCGCAACCGCTGCAATGCATATCGCGCCAGACGCGCATTGATGGAGCGGCGGCTGTTGCTGGCGCCGAAGCCGAGTACTCGCATGCGGTGCAGCCGGGGGCCTAGCCCGGCATCCCATCAAAAAAGTCGACCTGCCCGGTTTCCAGCGAGTACTCGGCGCCGACGACCATCAGCCCGTCATCGCGAATCAATGTTTCCAGGATTCTCGAGCCGTGGCGCAGCTGGTTGGCAGAGGCGGCAATGTTTGCACGCACGGCGCGGCCGACCAGGTCACCGGGCGGGGTATCTGGGTAGGCGTCGCGTAGCGGCGCCACGGCCGGACGAATCCGATCCACGATGGCATGCAGATTCGGCGAACGGGATTCTGGCGGTTCGTCCAGCTGCTGCAGGGTTGCGGTGACGGCGCCGCACTGCGTATGGCCCATTACCACGACCAACCGGGTGCCAAAGTGTTCGGCTGCGAATTCGACGCTGCCGACCAGCGACGGCGCGATGACATTGCCGGCCACGCGAATGACGAACAGGTCGCCAAGCCCCTGATCAAAGATCAGTTCCGCAGGTGCACGGGAGTCGGAGCATCCGAGCACGATGGCAAAGGGCTCCTGACCGGCGAGCAGGGCGGCACGACGCTCCGGGCTGCTGAGCTGGCTGGCCGCCATGCCGGGGTCGGTCTGGACAAAGCGTTCATTACCTGCCTGCAGGCGTTGAAGAGCTTCTGTGGCTGAGATCATCGGTGGTCCTACGATGGTGTTTCCGTGAAGAGCGATTCGTTGCCGGTGAGCGGCTTGTGCATGACATGCGCATCCACCCGCCCGTGCACGGGATGGTCGAATGCGTCCGGCAGGGTTCCGACTATTGCGAAACCCAGCCGTTTCCACAAGCGCAGGGCACCCAGGTTGGTTGCCACGACAAAGTTAAACTGCATCGCGGTAAACCCCAAGGCATGGGCGTGATCCTGGGCATGGACGCACAAGGCTGAGGCCACGCCGCGTCCCCGCGCAGCCGGGTCGACCGCAAATGCGGCATTGGCCACGTGGGCCCCGCCGCCATCCTGGTTAGCCTTGATGATGGAGGTCCCGAGCACCCGACCATCGCAATCGCAGGCCACAAACGTACGGAGCGGTCGGCTAAACCAGTCGCGACGGGCCGACTGTTCGTCAATCCGCGGATCAACCGCGTAGGTCTCACCGCTGCGAAAGACGGGTTCGAGGATGGCCCATATGCTGGGCCAGTCCTTGGGTTGGGCGAAGCGGATCGAAAACATGGCGAGATGATGTCTGGGACTGTCGATCGAGTCGAGGTGCCCGGTACTCAAACGCGCGCTATCGGCTGCTTTGACGCCATGCAAACAAGTCTGACTTGCATCCGGCCGCGAGGCGTTTGACGACCGGGCGCCGCCGGCTGTTGCGGTTGTAGCGGTACATCCAACACCGCAGGGCTTCGCCTGAATCTAACCAGACGGTTTCCAGCACTCTTCGGTACTCGCCGAAGCGCACGAAGCCGGGTCCCGCCTGCTCGTACCGATCAACCCGGGCAAGCGCGCGGTGATCGGGCAGCAGGCAGACCCAACCCTCCACCCATTGATCGAGTCGCACCGCGTCGATGAGCCCTGGATAGCGCCCCAGATCGACGAGCCGGCCACGGACGCGTGCGCGACCCACCCAGCGGACGGGGCGGCCAATCAACGATCGAATCGGGCAGCTCGTATCCGGTTGCAGGCTGCCGTAGACGAACAGCCGGTGGCTCCAGGCTAACGCGCCAACCTTTGCTCGAGGAATGTCAGAAAAGCGTCCCATGAATGCTGATCAGCGTCGGCGCGGTAGCTGTCCTGCCCGAACACGGTGAAGGCATGGGGGGCGCCGCCATAGGTCGTCATGCTGTGCGGCAGACCGGCGGCTTCCAGCGCCTCGGCCAGCGCGGCGAACTGCGCCATGCTGATATGCGAGTCGGCTGTGCCGTGTTGGATGAGGTACGCGCCCTTGGCACGATCATAGTTCTGGCCCTGTCGTGTCCCCAGCCCGCCGTGGAAGGTGGCAAAGCCTTCCAGGTCGGCGCCGGACCGCGCCAGTTCCAGCACCGCTGCACCGCCGAAACAATAGCCCATGGCCACGGCTCGACGGGTGTCGGCCCCTAATCCCCGCGCTGCTCTCAGGGCGCCTTGCATCAGTGCGCGGAGTTTCTCCCGGTTCTGATACAGCTCGCCGGTATGCGCACGCTTGTCTTCAACTGTGGTTGGGCGCTTGCCCTGGCCGAATAAGTCGGCGGCGAATACGGCATAGCCCTGGCTAGCCAGCATGTCGGCACGACGGATTTCATACTCTGTCAGTCCATCCCAGTCGTGTAGCAGCAGCACCAATGGCGCATCGGGCGCGGGGGTGACGAAATAGCCTTCATACGGCTGTTGATCGACGCTGTATTGCGCGGGTTGGCCCACGCTGGCGAGGGCCAGGCCAGGGGCCAACAGCAGGCAGGCAATGAATCGGCGATGACGCATGCGACAGCTCCATGAATGACTAACCGCAGACTAACGCACCCCCAGGCGACCGTTCACCCATAGAAAAAGGCGACCCGGGCAGGGCCGCCTTTGTTGGGCGTGGCATTAGGCCACTGGGCTGCCGCCTATTCCGGGCTGGTTTCGGCTGCGGCCTCGAAGTTGACCGTGGTTTCGCCGTCGGCATTGATGGTGATGTTGTTCGCGACGTCACCAAATCCAATCGCGTCGTCCTGCTCGCTATTGTCATCACGGGCCTGGCAGGTGAAAGCCGCCGTGTACTCGCCTGCCAGCAGGAAGCCGACCTCGTACTCATAGCCGACGACCGCGTCTGATTCGTCGGTGACGGGCGTGAGCAGCGCCGTGGTGAGCGGATCGACATCCTCCTCGGTTGAGGTGTCGACGTCATCCGGCACGGTGGTCCCGCCGGCGAAGACGTACACGGCTCCACCGTCACCCGTCGTCGGGTCTGCGCTGGCACAGGCAGCGTCGGCGAACAGGTCGGGATCGACGGTGCCGGTCAAAGTACCCACCTCGGCATTGTCGACCACCCGCACCACTGGGCGCAGGTTGTAGCAGTTGGTTGCCCCACGCTCGGCGATGGATTGACGCAGATCAAAATCCACCGTGTAGGCTGCCGACTGGCCGGCTGCAACAGTGATCGGCCCCTGGAATTTCAGGCCGGATTGCGCGCCGCTCGGGACCACCAACGGGTAGTCGACGCCGTCGATGGTGATGTACGACGGTAGCGGGTCCGGAATGTTGTTGCAGCTCGGGGCCACGGCATCAACGATGAGCCGCACCTGCTCGTATGTGCCGACCGGAACTTCCTCGCCCTCGACCAGGAATGCGCTGTTGTTGCCCTGCAGGGCCAGCAGATCGATTTGCTGTGGGGTGTCGAGGGTAAACGTCTGACGGACAGCATCATCGTCGCCCAGCAACTGGACTTCGGTGAAGGTCACCACCACCGCATCGGCATTGTCGACTGGCGCGTCGGTGACGCCAAGGGAGACGAAACCGGTGCCGGTGATATCGGCGCTGCTGCTGCCGCCGCCACACGCAGATAGGGCGAAGGCGAAAGCGGTCGGCAGGATGAAGCGTGTGCTGCTCATGATGACTCTCCGAGAACTGTTAACTGGATTCAACGGTACTGGTCGGAACGTCCGTGCCGGACTCGCTGAATACGTAGATCCCCATCCCCGCAAACTCTCCACCGGTTTCGGTTCTGTGCTGAGCCAGTTCCGAATCCAGGTGTCGTAATAAATCCATTCCCTGGTTGGCAGCAGCGGCAGTTAGTGCCGCGACGCCAGCGGGAGTAAGGTCGTTAAAACTGACCTTTCGCTGAAATTTTGGTGACTGCGGGTGCTCAAGATTCCAGCCGATGGTTTCCAGAAGAGCGGCCACGTCCGTGCCCATGAACTCGAGTTTCGCGGAGGAGTCCTGGTATGGCACGTAACCGTCGACGCGCAGCGCGATCCGGCCAGGACGGGTCGCATCATCATCAGCCGATCGGGCGACGCCGGTGTTCAGTAGCTCACGCGTCACCGCCGTGATCGGGACGTCCGGGCAAACCGTGCTACGCAGCGCCTCGATAGATGGAGCAGGGCCGAGGACCGGTAACTCCCGTGGGTGCCCCTCCGAGTCCTGGTACGCCGGGTCGCGAATCCAGGTCGACACAATGCGCAACGCCGGGTTGTACATCTGAGGCGGGCTGTCGGTTGTCGCGAGCCGCTGTACGCGGGCAACGTCTCGACGATTCAGCCCGGTCATCAATGCCACACGCGACTTGCTTGCCGGCCGTGATCGCAGGCCGAATTCTTCGGTTGCGACCGTTACGAAGACGCGTTTTGCGGTTTCTGCAAATGCGGTATAGCCAATGCCCTGGCGGAGCAGTACACGCGCCAGCGCGGTCAGGATGCGCTCAAGCGCGCGCTGCACCCGGCTCTGTGCCGCAGGGTCGAATTGCGTCATCGAGTCCATAATTGGCAGTGTGATGCCAAATACTTTCCTGTGCAACTCGTATCCGTATACTGGTCGCACAGACCTCGCACAACGCGCGATCAATGCAATCGTGCTGGCAGGTCGTCACATTGAATACATCTGGGGAATTACATGAATGCTCTGAACCGCGCGTGTGCAGCGGCACTCGTTTGCTTCGCGTCAGTAGGATCGACAGTCGCGTCGCCTAGCGCTCCGTTGGATGAACTGGCCCTTCAGTCGATCGTCGTGGCTGCTAAACCCTTGGCCGAAACCTTGGCCACCCAGTACGCGGGTGGCGACGCTGTGCCGGCAACGACCGCGGAGCTGTACCAGCTGGAGTACATCGGCTACCGGAGTGCGTTTCAGGGACTCGCCATTTCGACGCTTTCGATGTTGACACTACTGCAGGATGCGCAGGCCCCAGGGCGGTCACCGGCTGCTCTGCAGCTTGATACCAACGCTGATGGTCGGCTCGATCTGCTGGACTTCGCCGCTGTTGAAGGGTCGGGCGATCAGTTTGAAACGGCTCGACCGGCATTTCAGGATCTGAGTGGCACCGGTTGGATCGGGCCTTACCTATGGCAGACGCCGATGTACGGTGAACGTGATATCACCGGAACCGGATTCGACCTGAGTGTGCGGGCGACTCGGTCGATGACCCAGGACCGGGACATCACCGGTACAGGTTTCGATCTGATTCTGGACCTTGGTGAGTCGATGCGTGAGGAGCGGGATATTACCGGCACCGGGTTCGATGCGGTCATGGAGCGACTAGCAGCGTTGCAGGTCAACCGAGACATTACCGGCACGGGTCGCGTGAGTGCCGACAGCTTCGACATCCTCGGCCAGCAGGTGATCAACGCCATGAATCGTCTGGCGGCTGATGACGTGGCCGGGGCGGGGGCTGAGCTGGTACTGGGTTATCTGGCCGCCGCGGCGATGCTGACGGAAGACTAGCGGCGACGATCGGCCAGCGCGATCCGCACTTCATCCGCGGCGCGCTGGCCGGATCGGATGGCGCCTTCGATATATCCGCAGAACTCGGTGGCGGTTTCCGTGCCTGCCCAGTGGATGCCCGACCATGGCGTGCGCAGGGCAGGGCCCAGTTCGGTGAGCAGCCCTGGGGTCATGAGCCCCACGTAGCAGCCGCGCGACCAGGGGTCGCTAATCCAGTCGTGTTCGACGTAATCCAACGGGTCAGCCGCGTCCGGGCCGAAGTAGCGGACCAAGCTGTCCAGCACCGCACGGCGTCGTTCGTCCGGCGTGTGCGCAGACCAGATGCGTGCCGGACCACCATCGATGAACCCCACCAGCGCACCGGATGAGCCGTCTTGCGGTGAAGCATCGAACACGGTGTTGAACGGCAGGCTGTGGCTGACGGCCTCGCCCGATAAACCGGCCTGTCGCCAGAACGGTGTTGGATACGCCACGACCACCTTGATGACCGAGCCCATGGGCATGCGATTGGCCAGCTGCGCGCGGTTGGCGGGCAGCGCGGGTTCGAACGCGATGCGATCCTGGAGTGCAGGCGGCAGAGCGCAAACCAGTCGCCGGGCATGCCAGCTGCGCTGTTCGCGATCCTCGACGCGCCAGCCCTGTTCGGTCAGCGTCACCCGGCTGACATCAGCCTGTAGCGTGACACGGTCATCGGCGCGCAACGGGGCGGCCAGGTGCTCAGCCAGTTGCACCATGCCGCCGTCCACCGTGGCGGCCTGCGCGCCGCCGTCGACTGAGGTCAGCGCTTCGAAGCCCTTGTTTGAGGCGCAGTAGAACAGAAAGCCGAGCAAGGACAGCATGCCGGGTTCAGCTGTCATGACGGATCGCACGGCGATGTCAAAAATCTCGCGCCCCGTCCGCGTCCGCAGATGTCGCTGTTTCCAGGTGGCCAGGGTTTCGTGATCCCAGTCCCGGGCTTTCGCCGATTCCCAGGGGGTCTCCAAATTCAGCGTCTGGCTGGCGCGGTTGATGCGCCGGATCGCCCGGTCGAGTTCCAGCAGCGCGAGCGGATTGGCATTGGGGATGAGACCGCGATACCGCTTAAGACGGTCCCGGCCGCCGCTGGCCAGGTGGAGCAGGCGCGCGCCCTGGGCATATTGCGGAACGATGTTCGCGCCCGCTGCCTGGGCCAGCGCCGTCAGTTCGGCGTGGTCAGCCCCGATCCACTGGCCGCCGATGTCCACGGTGCGCCCCGCTAGCGGGGCGACACGGGTCCGGCCGCCGAGGCGGTCCCTGGCTTCCAGCAGGTGTACGGCAAGCCCCGCCGCCTGCAGTCGATTGGCACATTGCAGGCCGGCGAAGCCGCCGCCAATGACCAAGCAGTCGAGTGTATTCATGGCAATGGCGCACCTAGGGGAAACACTGATCTATTCGCGCCGCCAAGTTGCTGCCTGCAAACAGGCCAGGCAAGGCGCGAGGAGCTAAGTTTGGTCATTCCAAATGAACGACGAGCAACGCAGTCTGGCCTGTTTGCAGGCGCAATCCAGACGGAACGGGCCGGTTTTCCCGCGATCCTGCGTTGCGAAGCGCGTCCATGCGCTTCGCCCTTCGGGCCGGCCTGCGGCCGTCCG